>NZ_JASJSQ010000085.1:0-21342 GCF_030236855.1 Stenotrophomonas maltophilia group sp. Smal13 | reverse complement strand
TACCGTGCCCGTTTACCTGACGGGCCTGAGACTCTCCAGCAACACAGTTGCTACAGGGACGTACTTGCGGCGTGTCCTGCACGCCCATGCCCTCAGCCTCCCGGCGTACCAGGAAGGCGCTGCCCTCAGCTCTGGCTCTGGCTTCGAAAAGCGGGCCGGCGGGCCGCAGGCCCGCCAGCGAACAACTCACCCTGCCACGATGTACTGCTGCAGCTGATCCAGCTCGCGCCGCTGCGCATCGATCACCGACTTCACCAGGTCGCCGATGGAAATCACCCCCAGCACCTGTGCCCCCTCCACCACTGGCAGGTGGCGGATGCGGTAGTCGGTCACCAGCTGCAGGCAGTGCTCCACCTGCTCGCCCGGCGAGACCGTCACCACCTTCGCCGTCATGATCTCGGCCACCGCCGTATCCCGCGACGAACGATCACGCAGCACGATCTTGCGCGCGTAGTCGCGCTCCGAAAGGATCCCGACCAGCCGCGGACCGTCCATCACCAGCACCGCGCCAATGCCCTTTTCCGCCATCAACCGGATCGCATCGATCACCGCCGCATCCGGCGCGACCGCATGTACTTCAGGAGACTTGCCGTCCAACAGTTGCCGTACCGTGGTCATCTGCCTGCCCTCCGAGGGTGGGTTGCAGGGCCGAGTCTGCCACGGCGGATGCTAGCCAGGCGTCAACCAGGTACAACGGGCGCTGCTTGGATTCCTCGTACAGCCGTCCCAGGTATTCGCCGATCAGGCCCAGCGCGATCAACTGCACCCCGCCCAGGAACAGGATCACCGCCATCATCGTCGGCCAACCCGCCACGCGGTCACCGTACAGGGCCGCCTTGGCAATCACCCACACGCCGAATACGAAGGCCACCGCCGCCGTTGCCAGGCCCATGTAGGTCGCCGCCCGCAGGGGAACGGTCGAGAACCCGGTGATGCCCTCCAGCGCGAAGTTCCACAGCCGCCACAGGCTGAACTTGCTGGAGCCGGCCACCCGCGCGTGACGGTGGTAGGGCACAGCAATACGCTTGAATCCGACCCAGCTGAAAAGGCCCTTCATGAAGCGGTGGCGTTCACGCATCTCGCGCAGCGCACTCAGCGCGCGTGGCGACAACAGACGGAAATCACCGGTGTCGGCAGGGATCGGCGTGCGTGACAGGCGGCCGATCACCCGATAGAACGCCGCCGCCGTGGCGCGCTTGATCCAGGCTTCGCCATCGCGGGCCATGCGCGTGCCATAGACGTTGTCATGGCCCTCGCGCCAGCGCGCAACGAACTGCGGCACCAGTTCCGGCGGGTCTTGGCCATCGGCATCCAGGATCATCGCCGCGCCGTCGCGCACCAGATCCAGGCCGGCAGTCAGCGCGGCCTCCTTGCCGAAATTGCGCGACAGCTTCAACGCCGATACGCGCGCGTCGTCCTGCGCCAATCCTGCGATCACCTGCCAGGTACCGTCGTGGCTGCCATCGTCCACATACAGGATGTGGCCATCGATGTCGGGCATTCCGTCCAGCACCGCACACAGGCGGGGATGCAGGCACGGCAGCGCCTGCTCCTCGTTGTAGGCGGCGATGACGACAGTAAGGCGTTCGCGGTTCATGCCCGGATTGTACGTCGCCTGCAGGTGCACGGCCTGCCGCCCCGAGGGCAGGTGTCCTCAGTCTTCCGACAGGTACGCCGCGCCGCCCAGCTGCCGTGCCTGGCGCTGGATCCATGCCGCGCGCCGCTGCACGTACGGCCCTGGCTTTGCCGCGTTGTAGCGCCGCGGTGCCGGCAACACCGCCGCCAGCCGTGCACTCTCGGCCGGACTCAAGCGGGACGCATCCTTGCCCCAGAACGTCTGCGCCGCCGCCTGCGCGCCATAGACGCCGTCGCCGAACTCGGCGATGTTGGCGTACATCTCCAGGATGCGCTCCTTCGGCCACAGGGCTTCGATCAGCACCGTGTACCAGACTTCCAGGCCTTTGCGTACCCAGCTGCGGCCCTGCCAGAGGAACAGATTCTTGGCGACCTGCTGGCTGATCGTGCTGGCCCCCCGCAGGCGCCCGCCCTTGGCATTGTGGTCGCGGGCCTTCTCGATTGCCTGCAGGTCGAAGCCGTTGTGGTCGGGGAAGCGCTGGTCCTCCGCGGCCACCAGCGAGATCGGCAGGCTCGCTGCCATCTGGTCCAGGTCGCGCCACTGGTAGTGCAGGCGATAGGACCAGTCGGCCTCCCCCAATGCCTCGCCATAGCGCCACAGCATGACCGTGGATACCGGCGGGTCGATGAACCGCAGCACCAGTACCTGCAGGCAGCTGAAAGCGGCCAGCAGCAGCGGCAGCCAGAGCAGCCGTTTCCAGCGCCAGCGCCTGCGGCGCGGGACTTCCGCGATGGCCTCCACCTTGTGCTGCTCTCCCCCTGCCCCCATTACTGGTGCATCCTTCTTCTATCCGGTTGTCGGCGCATTATCCGGCAACCGCCCTCGTTTACGCGCGATGTGAGCCGATGACCGCCAACCCCGATTCCCTGATCCGCTTCCTGCTTCCCGACGCTGGCGTCCGTGGCGTCCACGTGCGCCTGCAGGCTACCTGGCAGGAGATCCTGTCCCACGCCGAGTACCCGGATACCGCCGCCGAACTGCTCGGCGAGGCCTGCGTGGCCTCGGCGCTGTTCACCGGCCACACCAAGATCGATGGCCGCCTCTCGATCCAGCTGCGCAGCAGCACCGCGCTGCGCACCCTGTTTGCCGAGTGCACCGCTGCCGGTACCCTGCGCGGCATCGCCCAGCTCAGCGAGGGCACCGATGCGCCGCGCGACCTGTCCAGCCTGGGTGATGACGCCCTGCTCGCGATCACCATTGAGAACCCGGGCCTGGACCCGCGCGAGCCGCAGCGCTACCAGAGCCTGGTCGCGCTGACCGCACCGGCGCTGGACGAGGCCTTCGAGGACTACTTCCGCCAGTCCGAACAGCTGCCGACCCGCCTGCTGCTGGCCGCCGACCGCAACGGCGCCGCCGGCCTGCTGCTGCAGAAGCTGCCGGGTGACGAGGGTGACGAAGACGGCTGGGCGCGTGCCAGCGCCCTGTTCGAGACCCTGGGCAAGGCCGAGCTGCTGGCGACCCCGGCCGAGCAGTTGCTGCACCGCCTGTTCCACGAAGAGAAGCCGGAACTGATGGGCGGCAAGCCGCTGTCCTTCGCCTGCTCCTGTTCCCGCGAGCGGGTCGCGTCGATGCTGCAGTCGCTGGGCGAGGACGAGGCCCGTGCCGCAGCCGCGGACACCGGCGCCGTCGAGGTCCGTTGCGAATTCTGCGGGCGGGAGTATCACTTTCCTTTGACGGAGTTCGGCATACTGTTCCACGGTGCCGAGGGGACTGTACCGGCGCCTGAACGGCTTCAGTAAACGGCTTGTCTTGCATCTGGGGGGATCAAGGCTTGTTAAGAATTCATAAACACCCTAGGATCAAGTTCCCGTCTCCGCGGGAACTTCCGTTGTCCGTCCCTGTCTGAACTGGTCCGATGCGTACCTTCCTGCGTCTACCGCTGGCCCTGCTGATCGCCCTTGGCGCGATCACGGGCGTGCACGCGCAGAGCAAGGACACCCGGACCGTGCTGCCGGTATGGAACAAGGGCAGCGGCAAGGTCGAGGCCCTGCTGTACCTGGAGCCCACCGGTGAACAGGCCGCCGGCGCCCGCTGGCACTTCGGCCGCAACTCACTGGATGCGGCCTTCGGCCTGTCCTCCGGCGATTCGCTGGGCCTGCTCTGCAACAGCAGCAGCGGGACCAGCATGAGCGGCCTGGCCAGTCACTGCATGCTGGCCAGCCTGGGTGACGACGACGACCTCAACAGCCGCCGCTTCACCGGTACCGCCGCGCTGAACCGCGGCAGCAGCCGTCTCGGCATCACCGCCGGCACCGGCCGTGAAACGCTGCCGGCGTGGCTGTCCGGCCCGAACAAGACCCCCTCGCTGCGCGCCGAGCAGAACGACCTGACCGTATTCGCGCAGAAGAACATCGGCCGCGAGGGTTTTGTCTCGATCGCCGGTACCTACGCCAAGGCCCGCCTGGTACCGCTGGCCGACGCCGCACCGTCCATCGTCGACCGCTGGGACAGCAAGAGCCTGAGCATCGGCGCCGGCTACGGCAACTTCACCGGCAGCATCATCGGCCGCGTCGTCGACGTGCCGGGCAAGCCCGGCAAGTGGGAAGGCCTGGGCATCGGCCTGACCTGGCGTACCCCGTGGTCTGGCCAGCTTACTGTTGGCGCCGAGAACGTAATCAGCCGCGGCAAGAATCCGTTCTCCCCGCGCAATGAAAGCAACGACGACGGCACTGTGCCGTATGTGCGTTACGAACAGGATCTCTGACCCCCCCACGCGGGCCCTCCTGCAGTGACTCCTCCCGGGCGCCGAAAGGCGCCCGTTGCGTATGCGCGATCGTGATACACGCAGAGCGCTTTTCGACGAATTGGATACCGCGCAATTCACGTCGACATATTGCGATACACATCAACGGAAACTTTTTTCGTCACTTTGCGCTAACAAACGAGACAGAGCGATGTCACCTGCGATTCAACCCCTTGATTTCGTGAATCAATTTTCATTTTTACCAAAATCATAGACTTGATTAACGCAGCTTTAATTCTTGGCGAACGCCCGCTACTATCGGCTCAGCCTCGCGATTTGGGAGCGCTTTTCGCTCCCCCGCCGGGCATTAACCCAGCCAAGATTTCTTGGAGAGAGAGAGCCAATGAATTTCCAGTCCAACAAGCTGCGCGATGCCGTTCTGGTCGCGCTCGTTGCCGGTGTGGCGTCCACTGCCACCGCCCAGGCCCAGGAAGCGACCAACCTTGACCGCATCTCGGTCACCGGTTCGCGCATCAAGAGCACCGACATCGAAACCTCGCAGCCGGTCCTGAGCCTGACCCGCGCCGACATCGACAAGCAGGGCGTGACTTCGGTCGCCGACATCCTGCAGCGCGTTGCCGCCAACGGTGCCGCCCTGAACCGTACCTACAACAACGGCGGTGACGGTTCTGCCGGCGTCAGCCTGCGCAACCTGGGTTCCGAGCGCACCCTGGTACTGGTCAACGGCCGCCGCTGGACCACCGGCCTGGATGGCAGCGTCGACCTGAACACCATCCCGACCGCGATGATCGAGCGCATCGACATCCTGAAGGACGGCGCATCGACCATCTACGGTTCGGACGCGATCGCCGGCGTGGTGAACATCATCACCAAGCAGAACTTCGATGGTGCGGAAGCCAACTTCTACAAGGGCCAGTACAGCGCCGGTGACGGCGACCGCGAAGCGGCCGACTTCACTCTGGGCACCACCACTGACCGCGCTTCGCTGGTGCTGGGCGTCTCCTACGTCAACGAAAAGGCCGTGATGGCCGGTGATCGCAAGATCTCCGCCGGTGGCCCGCCGTTCTTCAGCGGCCAGAGCAGCACCGGTATTCCGGGTTCGTATCTGCGTAACGACGAGCGTTACATCATCCTCAACGGCGTTGAAACGCCGTTCGATCCCAATGTTCACGGCTACAACACCGCGCCGGACAACTACCTGCTGACCCCCAACGAGCGCACCTCGCTGTTCGCGGTGGGTTCTTACAACGTTACCGACAACATCACCTTCCGCACCGAGGCGATGTACAACGAACGCAAGTCCGAACAGCTGCTGGCTGCCATGCCGGTCACCGGCCAGCGCCTCAGCGCGGGCAGCATGTACAATCCGTACGGCGTTGATCTGACTGGCGTCGCGCGCCGCTTCAACGAAACCGGTGGACGTTCGTTCAACCAGAACGTCAAGAACTGGCACTTCTACGGTGGTTTCGAGGGCTTCTTCGAATTCGCCGACCGCAATTTCGACTGGGATGTCGGCTACCGCTACGACAAGACCGACCAGAACGATCTGACCTACGGCCTGTTCAACAAGCAGCGTCTGGCCGAGGCATATGGTCCCTCGGCGATCCGCGATGGCAAGGCTGTGTGCCTCAACTCCGCTGGCGCAATCATTCCGGGCTGCGCCCCGATCAATCCGCTGGGTGGGATGGGTTCGATCTCGCAGGAGGCACTGGATTACACCTCGTTCACCGCGCATGACTCCGCCAGCCTGGTGTCCAAGGGTTATTACGCCAACATCTCCGGCGAAATCGTGCAGCTGCCGGCGGGTGCATTGGGCTTCGCAGCTGGTTACGAATATCGCAAGGAAACCGGTCAGTTCGATCCGGACGCCTTCATCGCCTCTGGCCTGAGCACCGGCAACGGAGCATCCCCCACCAAGGGTAGCTATGACCTGGACGAGTTCTTCCTGGAACTGTCGATCCCGGTGCTGGCTGACCTGCCGGGCGCCAAGCTGCTCGACTTCAGCGCGGCAACCCGCTACTCGAAGTACAGCAACTTCGGCAACACCACCAACAACAAGTTCGGTTTCCGCTGGAAGCCGATCGACGACCTGATGGTGCGTGGTAACTACTCGGAAGGCTTCCGCGCCCCGAGCATCAACAACCTGTATCGCGGTGATGCTGACTCGTTCGAGAGCTACATCGATCCGTGCTCCTCAACGTCTGGTCGCCGTACCGGCGCTATCGCGGCACAATGTGCGGCAGAGGGTGTGCCGATCGGCTTCGTTCAGCCGGGCGCTGGTAGTGGTGCGAAGCAGACTCCTGAGCCGTTCACCTGGCAGGCCAACCCGAACCTGAAGCCGGAAACCTCGACCAGCAAGACGCTGGGCCTGGTGTGGAGCCCGAGCTTCGTGCAGGGTCTGAACGTGACCCTGGACTGGTGGCAGATCAAGATCGAGGACGCCATCACCCGTCCGGCCATCCAGGACATCATGGATCGTTGCTATGGCGGCACCGCGCAGGAGCAGGCAGCCAACTGCGGCCTGATCACGCGTGACCCGAACTACGGCAGCACCAACCAGCGTTACACCATCACCAACGTCAACATGCCGCTGCAGAACCTGGCGTCGTACAAGGTGGAAGGTTGGGATCTGGGCATCCTGTACAAGTTGCCGGAAACTTCGATCGGCCAGTTCACCATCACTCTGGACGGCACCTACCTGTCCAAGTGGGATACCAAGTCGACTCAGGATGCTCCGATCGAGGGTCGCCAGGGACGCTATCTCGACCAGGATCCGTACTGGCGCATCCGTTCCAATCTGTATGTGGACTGGTCCTACGGGGACTTCGGGGTCAACTACGGCATTCGTTACAAGTCCGGCATGACCGAACCGTGCCCGTTTGATCCAGTCAAGGAACCGGAAACCTTCGCATACTGCTCTGATGGCGCGAAGGGAACGAACCACATTGGTGCCACGACCTACCACGACATCCAGTTCCGCTACAACACGCCGTGGAAGGGCACCATCATGGTCGGCCTGAACAACGCGTGGGACAAGGGCCCGCCGGTTTCGTACTACACCTCGTACAACATGTTCGACCCGCAGTACGACCTGCCGGGCCGCTACATGTACATGCAGTACAAGCAGAAGTTCTGATCGATCCACTGATCAGCTGATGCAGCAACGGCCCCGCAAGGGGCCGTTGTTTTTTGTGCCTCCGGCAATACGTGTGGCACGCAAGAAAAAAGCCGCGGCAATGCCGCGGCTTTCTCGTGACCAGATACGGCGATCTTCAACCGTTCGGAATCAGCGTCTCGATGAGATGCTCGACATAGGCCTCGAAATCCTCGCGCGCCTGCTTGGGCTGCTGCAACTGCAGCGACAGCTGGAGGAAGCCGACATAGGCCGCGTAGGCCAGGCGTGCGCGGTGGCGCGCATCGGTCGAGCTGAGCCCTGCCTGGCGGAACGAGGCGATCAGATAGTCAAGGCGGCGCTGCGACACGCGGTCGATCACCGGACGCACCATCGGATGGTCCAGTGCCTTCAGCAGCTCGCTGTAGATGATGTGCGGCTGCACTTCATGCGCCACCATCTGGAACAGCTGGCGCAGGCGCACGCGCGGGTCCGGTACGTCTTCCAGGCTGCCGAACACCTGTTCCTGTTCGAACAGTTCCCAGCGTTCAAGCGCGGCCTGCAGCAAGGCGTCACGCGAGGGGAAATGCCAATAGAAACTGCCCTTGGTCACGCCGAGGCGCCGCGCCAGCGGTTCCACCGCAACGGCGCCTACGCCTTGTTCAGCAATCAGGTCGAGGGCCGCCTGGGCCCAGTCTTCGGCACTCAGGCGGCTGTTGCGGCCGGCGCGCGGTTCGCCGGCGGAAGCGTCAGGTTGATTCATGGGCTGATTTAACCATACGCCGGGGTTCGTTGCAGTACGCCGTTGCGGGCGAAACCGTCAAAGGGCTCTCCTGCAGGGCTGCCGCACCGCACCATACGATGCAGTATTGACTTCCCTCACAAGCGATCCATACTAGCAAGTATGGTTACGTCCCCTACTCCCGCTGCGTTCCATGACCTGCACCTGGAGGCGGCCCATGGTGCCCGCCTCGCCGCCACTGCCAGCGCCCACGGTCGTCGTGGCCGGGTGCTGTTCGCGCACGGTTTCGGCCAGACCCGTCACGCCTGGAATGCCACCGCGCGAGCCCTGTCTGCAGCCGGCCTGCAGACGCTGGCTTATGACGCACGTGGTCACGGCGATTCGGACTGGAATGCCGCCGACCTGCCCTATCACGGCGAACAGTTCGCCGATGACCTGATCGTGCTGGCCGGTGAACAGCCACGCCCGCCAGTGCTGGTTGCGGCCTCGATGGGGGGCCTGTTCGGCCTGCTGGCCGAGTCGCGCTGGCCGGGCCTGTTCTCGGCGATGGTGCTGGTCGACATCACCCCGCGCTGGGATACCGCCGGTGTCGAGCGCATCCTCGCCTTCATGACCGCCCATCCCGACGGATTCGCCTCGCTGAGCCAGGCCGCCGACGTGATCTCGGCCTACATGCCGCACCGTCCGCGCAAATCCGAGCAGTCGCTGCGCGCGCTGCTGCGCGAAGACGGTCACGGCCGCTGGCGCTGGCACTGGGATCCGCGCCTGGTGGCCGAACTGGCCCGCGACAGCGAACAGCACCAGGACGCACTGGCCGAAGCCGCGCGCCAGGTAAAGTGCCCGCTGCTGCTGGTCAGCGGCGGTCGCAGCGACCTGGTCACGCCGCAGACCGTGGCCGAATTCCTGGCGTTGGCGCCGCACGCGCGCCATGTACAGCTGCCGCAGGCCACGCACATGGTCGCCGGCGATGACAACGACGCCTTTACCGCTACTGTGTTGGACTATCTGGACGTGTTGCCCGCAGCAGACGCTGCGGCTTCGTCCGCCACAAACGAGCACGTCACCGGAGCACGCTCATGAGCATCGTTCTTCCCTTCCTCGCCCTGCTGCTGGCAGGCGCGTTCGTCGCCTACCACCGCATGCGGCTGGTTACCTGGACGCTGATCAGCGTGGCCCTGCTGGCCGCCTGCTGGTTCATTCCCTACGTCAACCAGACCGCCACGATCGTCGCAGCCGCTGTATTGGCCGTCATCGCCGTGCCGCTGCTGCTGCCGTTCATCCGCAAGCCGCTGCTGACCGGCCCGATGATGAAGGTGTTCCGCAAGGTGCTGCCGCCACTGTCGCAGACCGAGCGAATCGCGCTGGAAACCGGCTCGGTCGGTTTCGAGGGTGAACTGTTCACCGGTGATCCGGACTGGAACATCCTGCTCAACTATCCCAAGCCGCAGCTGACCGCCGAAGAACAGGCCTTCCTCGATGGCCCGGTGGAAGAGCTGTGCACTATGGTCAACGACTGGGAAATCACCCACGTCCACGCCGACCTGCCGCCGGAACTGTGGGCCTTCATCAAGAAGAACAAGTTCTTCGGCATGATCATCCCGAAGGAGTACGGCGGCCTGGGCTTCTCTGCGCTGGCCCACCACAAGGTGATCCAGAAGCTGGCGTCGGTGTCTTCGGTGGTCAGCTCCACCGTCGGCGTGCCCAACTCGCTGGGCCCGGGTGAACTGCTGGTGCATTACGGCACCCAGGAACAGAAGGACCAGTATCTGCCGCGCTTGGCCGATGGCCGCGAAGTGCCGTGCTTCGGCCTGACCGGTCCGTTCGCCGGCTCCGACGCCACCTCGATTCCGGACTACGGCATCGTCTGCAAGGGCGAGTGGAACGGCGAGCAGGTGCTCGGCGTCAAGCTGACCTTCGACAAGCGCTACATTACCCTGGCCCCGGTTGCCTCGCTGATCGGCCTGGCCTTCCGCATGTACGATCCGGATGGCCTGATCGGCGATACCCGCGACATCGGCATCACCCTGGGCCTGCTGCCGCGCGACACCGCCGGCGTTGAAATCGGCCGTCGCCACTTCCCGCTGAACTCGACGTTCCAGAACGGTCCGATCCGCGGCAAGGACGTGTTCATTCCGCTGACCCAGCTGATCGGTGGCGCTGCCATGGCCGGCAAGGGCTGGAACATGCTCAACGAGTGCCTGGCCGTGGGCCGCTCGATCACACTGCCGTCCACCGCCAGTGGTGGTGCCAAGGCCGGTGCCGCGGTGACCGGCGCCTATGCGCGCATCCGCAAGCAGTTCGGCCTGTCGGTCGGCCGCTTCGAAGGCGTGGAAGAAGCGCTGGCCCGCATCGGCGGCAAGGCCTACAAGATCAGTGCGCTGTCGCAGGCCACCGCCGCGGCGGTTGACCGTGGTGACGTGCCGTCGGTGCCGTCGGCGATCGCCAAGTACCACTGCACCAACATGAGCCGCGAAGTGATCTCGGACATGATGGACGTGATCGGCGGCAAGGGCATCATCCTGGGGCCGCGCAACTTCGCCGGCCGCAGCTGGCAGGCCGCGCCGATCGCGATCACCGTGGAAGGCGCCAACATCATGACCCGCAGCCTGCTGATCTTCGGCCAGGGTGCGATCCTCTGCCACCCGTGGGTGCTGAAGGAAATGAAGGCTGCGCAGGATCCGGATACCCGTGCCGGTCTGCAGGAGTTCGATCGCAGCCTGTTCGGCCACATCCGCTATGGCCTCTCCAATGCCGTGCGTTCGTTCTGGTTCGGCCTGACCGGTGCACGCTTCGGTGCTGCCCCGGGTGACGCCTACACCCGCCGCTACTTCCGCAAGCTGGACCGTTACTCGGCCAACCTGGCGCTGATGGCCGACATCTCGATGATGACCCTCGGCGGCAAGCTGAAGTTCAAGGAATCGCTGTCCGGCCGCCTGGGCGATGTGCTGAGCCACGTCTACATGACCAGCGCCATGCTCAAGCGCTACCACGACGAAGGCGCACCGCAGGCCGACCAGCCGCTGCTGGCCTGGGCCTTCCATGACAGCGTGCACAAGATCGAAGAATCGCTGTCGGCCGCGCTGCGCAACTTCCCGATCCGTCCGATCGGTTGGCTGATGTGGGCGTTGATCTTCCCGCTGGGCCGTCGTGCCGAGGCCCCCGGCGACCGCCTGAGCCGCCGTGTTGCCGCTCTGCTGATGGCGCCGAACGAAGCCCGCGACCGTCTGGCCAGCGGCGTGTTCCTGACCCCGTGCGAGAACAACCCGGGCGGCCGTATCAACAGCTACCTGAGCAAGGCGATCATGGCCGAGCCGGTGGAGCGCAAGTTCCTGAAGGCGCTGAAGAGCAAGGGCATCGAAGCGCTGGACTTCAAGAGCCAGCTGGACGAGGCCGTGGCCGAAGGCGTCATCACCCAGGACGAGCGCAGCCTGCTGGAAGAACTGCGCACGCTGACCCTGGACACCATCACCGTGGACGATTTCGACACCCACGAACTGCGCGCGGCCAGCTACTACGACCGCCAGCACAAGGACCCGCATTCGCAGGCGGCCTGATCGCCCGCGACACGCGTTGCCACGACGGCGGGCCTTGGCCCGCCGTCGCTTTATCCGCCGACCGGAACGTCAACCATGTCCACGCCCCTGCTCTCGCTTTACCACCGCCTGCAGCGCTGGCCTGCCGGCAACTGGCTGTTCTCACGCGCGGTGTGCTTCAAGGCGCCCTACTTCGCCAGCATCGCGCCCACCATCACCGCACTGGAGCCAGGCCGCTGCGAAGGCGTGATCCGCCAGCACCGCCGCATCAATAACCACATCGGCACGGTACATGCGATCGCGATGTGCAACCTGGCCGAGCTGGTCGGCGGGGTGATGGTGGACGCCAGCCTGCCGCCAGACATGCGCTGGATCCCCAAAGGCATGGAAGTGAAATACCAGGCCAAGGCCTTGGGCACGTTGAAGGCCGTGGCGACGCCAATGTTGTCCATCGTCAGTGCTGCGGACGGCTACGACCTGCCCGTGAAGGTCAGCGTGACCGATGCGGCAGGGACCGAGGTGTTCCATGCGACCATCGCAATGTGGGTATCGCCGCGCCCTCCGCGCACAGGCTGATCAACCATGACGACCGCTGAACTGCTTGTGCGCCTGGCAGGCATTCACAGCCTGGGGTTTGCCGCCTTCCATCTGGCGTTCTGGCGGCTGTTCGGCTGGAAACGCGAGCTCGCCCAGCTCGGCACGGTCAACCGCGCGATCATGCAGATCCTCAATCTGCGCGTGATCTATGTGTTCCTGGGAATGGGGCTGATCGCGCTGATCTTTGCCCCGGACCTGGTCGGCACTCGTCTGGGGTTGGTCCTGCTGGGTTTCATGGCGGTGTTCTGGGTGGGCCGCGCGCTTGAACAATTCGTGTTCCTGCGCATCAACGACTGGCGCGTACACCTGCTGACGGGCCTGTTCGTGCTGGGTGCGGCGCTGCATGCCGTGCCAATGTGGCTGGGCTTCATGCGCGCCATCAGCCGCTGAGCGGCGGCGCCTGCCAGCACGCGCCCACGTCAGAGCGCTCGCGACACCAGCGCCAGAATGGCCGGTACGGCCTGGATCATGAAAATGCGCCGGCTCACGCTGTACGCGCCATAGCACCCGGCCACCACCACGCAGGCCAGCGAGAACGTCACCAGCACCGGCTGATCGATCACCAGCCCCACCACGATGCCCGCCGCCAGGAAGCCGTTGTACAGGCCCTGGTTGGCCGCCAGCACGCGCGTGGTCTCTGCCTTCTCTGGCGTGTTGCGGAAGGTCTTCAGGCCCAGCGGGCGGGTCCACAGGAACATTTCCAGCACCAGGAAGTACAGGTGCAGCACCGCGACCAGCACGGTCAGCAGCAGCGCGATCAGCGACATCGTTTCTCTCCTCGAAATGACTGGACGGGATCAGCGGTCGCGCGGCAGCTTCTTTTCTTCGCGCAGCACACCGAATGCGGCAGCGGTCATGCACGCGGCAACCACCACGCCGCCGATGAACACCACGTGTGAACCAAACAGCGACAAGCCCTTGTGCACCCAGGTGAAGCTCAGGTCGGCACCACGGTAGACCACCGTGTCGATGGCCGCACCGGCCTTGTAGCGCCATTGGCGGTCCACCCGGGTGTAGATGGTTTCGCGTGCCGGCTTGAAGAGCGAGAATTCACTGGCGCGGGTCAGCACCTGCACCACCGCCACCATCATCGGCAGCGGCGATGCGGCCAGCACCGAGAAGCCGATCAGGATGGCGAACGCGGGAATCAGCAGGGCCGGGGCTATGCCGTGGCGCGACAACAGCCAGCGAGTCAGACTCAACTGCAACAGAAGCGTCAGCGCGTTCACCGCCAGGTCGATGCGCGAGAAGAACGCGGTGCTGGCAGCCGGGTCGTTGAAGGCCGCGCGCACGATGCTGGCCTGCTGGTTGTACAACAGGGTGCCCACGCCCACGCCGAACACCACCAACACAGCCCACCAGCGCAGCAGCGGCTCGCGTGCGATCAACTCCAGCGCGTCAAGCACGCTGCCGCCCATCGGCTTCTCGCCCGAGACCAGCTGCTGCTCGCGTTCGCGCAGCACCGCCCAGTGCCGCAACCGCCAGATGCATAACAAGCAGACAATCAGGAAACCCGCAGACACCAGCATCAGGTTGGCGATGCCCATACGCTGTGCCAGCGCGCTGGTGATGAGCGGGCCCAGGAACGCGCCGATGGTGCCAGCCGCGCCGATGTAGCCGTAATACGCCCGCGCCTGCGCGTTGGAGAACACGTCGGCCATGAAGCTCCAGAACACCGCCACCGCGAACAGGTTGAACACCATCACCCAGAGGAAGAAGGCCATGCCGCGCCCCGGCACGTTGCTGTCGAACAGCGCGTAGAAGCCCAGCAGGGTGACGATGAAGAACCCATACACCGCCGGCAGGAACACCCGCCGTGGGAAGCGGCTGACCAGCCAGCCGTACACCGGCTGCAGCACCAGCATGATCACGAACACGCAGGAGAACAGGAACTGCAGGACGAAATCCTTCAGCGCGATGCCGTGGCTGGCGAACCAGGCGATCAGCATCGGCGGAAACACGGTCTCCAGATCGGCCGAGGCGGCCATCGCCTCCCGCACCGGGCGCAGCACGTAGTAGCCACTGAGCAGGCAGAAGAAGTACAGGAACGACCACCACAGCGCCGGCGACTCACGCAGTGCCGCCGTCAGCCCACGCAACGGCCCCTTGCCCTTCACCGCGCTCACGCGGTGTCCCTCGCCAGAAGACGGCGGTTGGACAGCGGCATGGCAGGCTCCGGGGGCGGTGAAGCGCGTACGTTAGCCAATGCACTGCAACATCGCCAGCAGCAACCACGCAGAACGCCGCAACGCAGTGTCACGGCCCCGCCGGGACGACACGTTCCGACACATGCTTTCGGGGCGTCAAAATTCCAACTTTTTCAACGAGATGCGCATTCATCTTCGCTTTGTTTGTGCACAAGGGAAAAGCGGCGCTAGAATCGCCATCAGCAGTCGCGCACGGGTCTCCACGATGAAAAAGAACAGCCTGCGTCGTCCGATCCGTTCGGCGGCCACCGGTTTGCTGGGCATGTTGATGCCCGTTGCCTTGTCCACCACCGCGCAGACCCCGCCGCCATTGCCGCCGATGCCGGCCAACATCGAATCCGCCGCCACCGCCGTCGCCCACACCCAGCCCGCCGCTTACCGCACCGGCCTGGTGCCGCAGGTGCAGCTGCCGGCGGCCGGCTTCAACGTGGCCAACATCGAATCGATGGCGCAGCAGCTCACCTATGGCGAGCGTTTGCCCGGCATGGCCGTGGCCATCGTGCAGGGTGGCCGCGTACTCAGCGCGCGTGGTTATGGCGTTACCGATGTCAACAACCCGCTGCCGGTCGACGCCCATACCGTGTTCCGCCTGGCATCGCTGTCCAAGGCCTTCGCCGGCACCATGGCCGGACTGTTGGTGAACGATGGCACGCTGCGCTGGGACAGCAAGGTCACCGACTATGTGCCGGGCTTCCGCCTGAACTCTCCGGAAGCGACCGATCGCCTGACCGTGGCCGACGTGCTCAGCCATCGCGTCGGCCTGCCGTACAACGCCTACGACCGCGACATCGAAGGCAACGCCGAGTACTACGCACTCACCCAGAAGCTGGCCAATACCAGCCTGAAGTGCCTGCCGGGCGACTGCTACGCCTACCAGAACGTGGCCTTCAGCCTGATCGGCGACGTGGTCTATGCCGCCTCGGGGAGCTTCTACGAGCAGTCGGTCGAGCGCCGCATCTTCAAGCCGCTGGGCATGAACGATGCCAGCCTCGGCCTGGCCGGCATCCAGGCCAGCTCGCGCTGGGCGCGTCCGCATGTGCGCAGCCGCAATGGCTGGGTGTCGCTGACACCGAAGCCGACCTACTACCGCGTCGCCCCGGCCGCCGGCGTCAACGCCAGCGCCAGCGACATGGCGCAGTGGCTGCTGGCCCACACCGGCCATCGCCCGGACGTGCTGCCGGCACCGCTGCTGGCCACCCTGCATTCGAGCCTGATCAACACCCCGGGCGAAATGCGTTCGGGCTGGCGCCGCGAGCGCCTGCATTCGGCCGGCTACGCACTGGGCTGGCGCACCTTCGACTACGCCGGCCACGATGTGGTGTTCCATGCCGGTGCCGTGCAGGGCTATCGCGGCCTGGTCGCGCTGGTGCCGGAACGCGATCTCGGCATCGCCATCATGTGGAACGGCGAAAGCGGCCTGCCCAGCGGCCTGCTGCCGACGGTGCTCGATTCCGCGCTCGGCCTGCCGACGCAGCGCTGGCTGGACGTGGACACCGACTTCGGCAGCGACAACCTGATGGCCGAGGGCGCGAGCCCGGCGCAGCAGGACAAGCGCAAGGGCAAGGGTGCTTCGAGCAACCGTGCGGTGGCCTCGCCGCGCTGAGTTGGCGGGCTTCACCGTGTGTGCGAAGGGCGGCCTGCGGGTCGCCCTTTTTATTGGCAGTCGTAGAGTCGAGCCGTGCTCGACTGTTCGGGCAAAGCAGTCGAGCATGGCTCGACTCTACAAACGGAAGGCTAATGCGCGAAGTAGTGCATGCCGCCATCCACCGGAATCACCGCGCCGGTGATGTAGCCGGCCAAGGGCGAGGCCAGAAAGGCCACCAGCGGCGCCACCTCCTCGGGATCACCAAAACGCCCGATCGGAATGTTGCGTTCGATGAACTCACGCCGGCTTTCCTCGGTGGGATGCAGCCGGTCCCGGATCTGAGCACTGTTGATGCGTCCCGGCGCGATTGCATTGACCGTGATGCCCTGTGAGGCCAGCGCCGACGACAGCCCTTTGCTCCACAGATGCAACGCCGCCTTCGCCGCCGTGGCAGCATTCACCGCGCGCGGTTCCATTGAACCGCTGAGGTTGATCACCCGCCCCCAGCCCTGCGCCTGCATCGCCGGCAGCAGTGCCTGGGTCAGGCGTCGTGCCGAAGAGAAGTTCAAGGCCATGGCTTCCTCCCAGACATCGTCCCCCGCATCCACCGTGGTCGGCCGGCCTCCTCCAGCCGCATTGACGAGGATGTCGACACGCGTCAGTGCCGCCGAGGCTGCATCCGCAATGTGGCGTACCTGCTCCGCATCGGTGAGGTCGCCCAGCAGGACGATCGGCGCCGGCGCGCCTGCAGATTCGATCTCTGCCGCCAGTGCATGCAGCGGCTCGGCACGCCGTGCGCTGATCGCAATGCGTACTCCCTGGGCCGCCAGCAGCCTGGCCACACCGGCACCGATGCCACTGCCCGCCCCGGTGACCAGCGCGGTACGCCCTTCAAGCCCCAGATCCATGATGTTCTCCCAATCCGCCAGCCGGTACATCCGGCCCGTGCAGTACATGCTGTTTGATCACCCCTGATTGATAAACTCCGCGCAGGTTTCAGCATTCAACACCCGGGGTGTCAGATGAATCTGCTGGAGAGCATGCAGGTCTACGTGCTGATCGTGGACAAGGGCAGCCTCAGCGCTGCGGCGGCGGCGATGGATATCTCGGCGACGATGGCCGGCAAGCACCTGCGTGCGCTGGAAGCACGGCTGGGGATGCAGCTGTTGAGCCGTACCACCCGGCGCCAGCACATGACGCCCTTCGGCGAGGACTACTACACCCGCTGCCGGGAGATCCTGCGGCTGGTGGAAGAAACGGACGCACAGGCGCAGCACCAGCAGCTGGCACCGGCGGGCACGTTGCGCATCAGTGCGCCGGTGATCTTCGGCACGCACGCACTGGTACCGGCACTGGCCGAATACATGGCGCGCCATCCGGATGTCCGGGTCGAAGTCACGCTGAGCGACCGCGTTGTCGACCTCGCCGAGGAGGGTTTCGAAGCGGCGCTGCGCATCGGCACGCTGGCCGACAGCAGCATGCTGGTGGCGCGTGCGCTGGCACCGTATCGCTTGATGATGTGCGCATCGCCGGGGTACCTGGCCAGGCATGGCATGCCTCGCACCCTGCAGGACCTCGCCCTGCATCAGTGCCTGTCCTTCGAACCGAGCGCACTCGCACAGTGGCTGCAGGCCGATGCTGGCGAACTCGAGCGTGTGCCCGGCGGCCGGCTGCAGATCAACAACGGCGAAGCGCTGCGCACGGCAGCGCTGCACGGGCTGGGCATCGTGCTGCAGTCGGCACTGTTGCTGGCTGCCGACATCGATACCGGACGCCTGGTGCAGCTGTTCCCTGAGTTCGGCCAGACCGGTCGGCCGATGCACGTGGTCTACGCCCACGATCGCTACCACTCGACCCGCCTGCGCAGCTTCCTGGACTTCCTGGTGGAGCGCTTTCCACCGGCGCCGCACCGCTAGCGTCGACCGTCAGAAAAGCAGTCGAGCACGGCTCGACCCTGCAAACGGCCCATAAAAAAACCCCCTCCCCGCTGGGCAGTCAGGGAAGGGGGTTTCAGGATGCGGCTATCGGGAAGTACTTAGATCAGCGGCGCCGGGGTTGCCGGCAGAGCGACCGGAGCAGCCTTCTTCTTGCGGGCGGCCGGCTTGCGCTTGGCAACCTTCTTCGCTGCCTTCTTCGGGGCAGCCTTCTTGGTCGCCTTCTTCGCGGTCTTCTTTACTGCCTTCTTGGCGGTCTTCTTGACGGCCTTCTTGGCAGTTGCCTTCTTCGCGACCTTCTTGGCCGGCTTGCGGGCCGTTGCCTTCTTCGCAGTCTTCTTGGTGGCCTTCTTGGCTACCTTCTTGACGGCCTTCTTCGCGGTCTTCTTGACGGCCTTCTTGGCAGTGGACTTCTTGGCTACCTTCTTCGCCGCCTTCTTCACTGCCTTCTTCGCAGTGGTCTTCTTGGCGACCTTCTTCGCAGCCTTCTTCACTGCCTTCTTGGCGGTCGCCTTCTTCGCGACCTTCTTCACTGCCTTCTTGGCAGCGGCCTTCTTCGCGACCTTCTTCACCGCTTTCTTGGCGGCGGGCTTCTTCTTCGCAGCTTTCTTGGTTGCCATGGGATGGCTCCTCGTCAGTGATAGGGAGTTGAAACGCCCAGGTGGATCAAACCCGCGGATGCTGCGTGCGGGGACCGCCGGCGCGTCAGGCGCGCCGTTACGGATGCGGCAATGCCCGCCTCGATCGGCGGAGCGGACATCGGAACGGGAGTTGCCTTGCATTTCTCCGGGGGAAGCGGGGCCATGTCCACCGTCATCAGGGTCGCGGTGGTCTTGAAGGGGCTGCTTCGCATCGGACGATTGATTCTGCGCACTCGGTTGGGCAGGCAAGGTCTGCTGAGGCGAAACCTAATCACGGTTTTTTTTACTGTCAACAACCCCCGCGAAAAATTTTCACATCCGCGCCATCCCGGACGCCGCCCTCGCCACCGCCGTGCGCGCTCTGCAACGACCATTGAAGCGGCGCGCACGCGCGCCGCATACGACGAAGTCGATGCGCTCTCTGAACAAAAAACACTTGAAATAAGCACTCTGCGCAGATAGGCACATGTTCCGGACAACAGCGCACGTGCATCGCCGATGGTCACCCGCACCGTCGCCAACGCCAGCACAACGGGGCCGCAACGGGGGGCGAAAAGTTTTCACATTCGATCGCTTCGGCGCGGGGCGGAAATGCGGATTTGCGCAAAACTGCGCACGCTGATCGGCACCGTTCGTCTGTCGGCTGATGCCACGCCGAGGGTGCAGAGCGAACCCGCCGTCATGAGTCCGACGCACTCGCCAAAACAAAAACGGCCACCCGAAGGTGGCCGTTCCAGAACCCGGAAGTGACGACTCAGTGGTCGTCGTTTTCCAGGGCTTCGGCATACGCGTCCGGATCCAGCAGTTCGTTGACCTCTTCAGCGTTGGTCAGTTCGACCACGAACATCCAGCCTTCGCCGTAGGCATCTTCATTGATGGTTTCCGGCTTGTCGGACAGCGCCGAGTTGACCTCGACCACCTTGCCGCTGATCGGGCTGTAGACGTCCGAGGCGGCCTTCACCGACTCGACAACGGCGATCTGCTCGCCAGCCTTTGCGTCGGCGCCGACTTCCGGCAGTTCGACGTAGACCAGGTCACCCAGCAGGCCCTGGGCGTGGTCGGAAATACCGACGGTGACACGGCCATTGCCTTCGACACGGGCCCACTCATGGGACTTGAGGAACTTGAGGTCGCCGGGGATCTCGCTCATGGGACTGCTCCAGAGATATGCAGGGGTGGAAAAAACGGGGCTAGTGTAACCAACCGGCCGCCACTGCTGTCAGTGACGATCGGCAGTTTCGGATCAGGCGTCGGCGAGCACGCCGGGCTGGGCCTGGCCTTCGCGCACGAACGGGAACTTGACCACGCGCACCGGCACCTGCCGGCCACGGATGTCGACGGTGACCTCACCGAGTTCACCGGCCGGTACACGGGCGAAGGCGATGCCCTTGGCCAGGGTCGGCGAGAAGGTGCCGGACAGGATCTCGCCCTGGCCGCCGGCGGTGGTCACCGCCTGACCATGGCGCAGCACGCCCTTCTCGTCCATCACCAGACCGATCATCTGGCGGGCGGTGCCGGCAGCCTTCTGCGCTTCCAGCACCTCGCGGCCGATGAAGTCGCGGCCTTCGTCCAGCGACACGGTCCAGGCCAGCGCCGCTTCGTACGGGCTGATCTCTTCGTCCATGTCCTGGCCGTACAGGTTCATGCCGGCTTCCAGGCGCAGCGTGTCGCGTGCGCCGAGGCCCGCCGGCTTCACGCCCGCCGCCAGCAGGCGGTTCCAGAACGCGACCACGGCATCCTGCGGCAGCAGGATTTCGAAGCCGTCTTCGCCGGTGTAACCGGTACGGGCGACAAACAGTTCGACGCCGTCATCGGACTGCACCTGCAGGGCGGCGAAACGGCCCAGCTTGGTCAGCGCCTGACGGTCCGCATCACGGGCCAGGCCGATCACGATGTCGCGCGCCTGCGGGCCCTGCACGGCGAGGATGGCCAGGTCCGGGCGCTGCTCGACGGTGACGCCGAACGGTGCAGCCTGCTCGCGCAGCCAGGCCAGGTCTTTCTCGCGGGTGGAGGCATTGACCACCATGCGGAAGAAATCGTCGCCCAGGTAGTAGACGATCAGGTCGTCGATGACGCCGCCGCGCGGATTCAGCATGCACGAGTACAGCGCCTTGCCGGTCACCTTCAGCTTGTCGACCGAGTTGGCCAGCAGGCGGCGCAGGTACGGCTTGACCTGATCACCGCGCAGGTCGACCACGGTCATGTGGCTGACGTCGAACACACCCGACTCGCGACGAACGAGGTGGTGCTCGTCGAGCTGCGAGCCGTAGTGGATGGGCATGTCCCAACCCCCGAAATCGACCATCTTGGCGCCAAGGGCGCGGTGGGTATCGTTGAGCAGCGTCTTCTGGGTCATGACCGGGTCCGGCAGCAGAGGAAACAAGAATCCCCATTATCCCAGATCGGTCGCCCGCAGGTCGCGCCGCAGCGCAGCGGGGTGTTTGGCCGGCCTGCGGCCGGCGCCGCTTTCTACAGCTGGAGCGCAAAGCCTGAGTTCATCGGCTCTGGATTGACTCGGCCTGGGCGGGTCGGAGCGAGTGCTTTTGCTCTTTGCTCTTTTTCTTTTTCCGTGGGCTGGACGCGCACGGAAACTGTCGGGGGTCGGGCGGGTTGGGTTCGCGGGACCGTTGGCGCCATGGATGGCGCCATCG
>NZ_JASJSQ010000084.1:0-21360 GCF_030236855.1 Stenotrophomonas maltophilia group sp. Smal13 | reverse complement strand
CGCCCGTACCACCCTCCCCCTGCCCGATACCTGCGATACCGCCCCGCGCGCCGAATTCCTGCGCGGCCTGCGCGCCGCCGTACCGGTGATGATCGGCTTCATTCCCTTCGCCCTGGTGCTCGGCGCCCAGGCCGCCCAGAAAGGCCTCAGCGCGCTGGAAGTGCCGCTGATGACCGGCCTCAACTTCGCCGGCGGCTCGGAGTTCGCCGCCGTCGAACTGTGGACCTCGCCGCCGCATATCGCGCTGATCGTGGCGATCACCGCGCTGGTCAACAGCCGCCACCTGCTGATGGGCGCCAGCCTGGCCCCGCTGCTGCAGCACCTGCCGCGCCGCCGCGTGCTGCCGGCCCTGTTCTTCATGTGCGACGAAAGCTGGGCGATGGGCGTGGCCGACGCGCGCCGCCGTGCGCTCGGCTTCAGCCTTTCCTACTACCTGGGCGTCTCGGCCGGCCTGTACACGGTCTGGGTGGCCTGTACCGCGCTGGGCGCGATCGTCGGCCCGATGCTGGGCGACATCCACGCCTATGGTTTCGACATGGCCTTCCCGGCCGTGTTCCTGGTGCTGCTGCGCGGCATGTGGCAGGGCATGAAGGCAGCGCGTCCGTGGCTGGTCAGCCTGGGGGTGGCCGCGGCCACCTACCTGCTGGTTCCCGGCGCCTGGTACGTGGCCAGCGGCGCGCTGGCCGGCCTGGCCGCAGCCTGGCTGCTGGCGGAGGACGCGGCATGATCTTCAACGGACTGATCCACTGGACCTCGGTGCTGACCATCGTGCTGATGGCCGCCGCCACCTACCTGACCCGCATCATCGGCTTCCTCGCGCTGCGCAATCGCACACTGAGCAAGCGCGCGGTGACGGTGATGGAAGCCGCGCCGGGCTGCGTGCTGATCTCGGTGATCGCCCCGGACTTCGTCGCCGACAAGCCGGCTGATCTGGCCGCGCTGGCGATCACCCTGCTGGCCGCCACGCGGTTGTCGATGCTGCCGACCGTGCTGATCGGCGTGGTATCGGCCGGTGTGTTGCGCTATCTGATGGGCTGACGCACGCGCGAGGTCCCCACGTGGTGTGACTGGAGGCGCGACGGTCGCTATCAGCTCGACCTGCACATTTGCGTGCCGCCTCAAACGTGGCCCGGAGCCACCTACTGGAGGTGTTTGAAAAAATTCCGATTGCCTGATCGAGCCTGAGCCGGTACGGATCGACTGCCGAATCAGCGGGTTGAGCTGATCGATCAATCGACGTCCAACATGGAGAGTACCAATGAGCAATCTGCGAGTTGTCGTGGCAGCAATCGGTATCACCCTCACATCTACTCGCGGGCTGCCCCTCTGATGCAGCGCCGTCAGTCCAGGCGTACCCAGCCGGGCCCCGCGCTCGGGCTCTATGCTGGGCTGGCGGCAATCCTTCTGGCCACAAGTGCGTGCCAATCCATCCAGCTGCCTCCCCGGAACCTGGTCAGTCCCGATGGAGGGTATGCCACCCTGCTGCGAGGCCCTTCCTCACATCTGAAGATCAGCACAGTGTCGGTGCTACCCGGCCCGGAAAGCTCGGAGTATCCCAATCGATCCATCGAGTGCGGGTGGTCATCTGTCGCAACTCGAGTCCTCTGGGAAGATCGAGCGCTTTCAGTCATGCAGGCGTCGCGGCTCTGCGAGGCCGCCGCACGATCCGCTGGACTGCCGCTCCAGGGCAATGGGCAGGAACGGACGCCTCTGCGCTATCAGTTGACAATCGTAAGTGACGGAGGCGGCATCTGGCGACAGCTGCCGGGACCAGAGCCGCCGGGCCAGATGGTCAGCTTCTGGTTTCCCTCCGGTCCCGACACCGACTCGCTGCGCAGGCGCGTGATCGCCACCACCGCCCATGAGTTCCAGCATATCGCCACCGCATTGGCAGGACAGCCTCGGCGCGGCGCGCAGCGCAAACCAGACGCCTATCTGGCAGGCGCATGTGCCCAGCTGATGATCGAAGGCGCCGTTGCACGTACGGATCTGCCTGGCGGACACGATCCGCGAGCTGATCCGTTTCTGCCATCGGCAGCCAGGCGCTCCGCGCATGCAGGCAGTACGACCGGGGGAGCGCTGCTGCGGTTCTTCGGTGACGCGGACACCTTGCACATCAATGAGGGAGGCCGCCACCTGATGCGGCATTGCCACGAGACGATCGGCTTTCCCCTGCAGCAGTGAACGCGCCCTGCGACACCCAGTCGCAGCCAATCCCGCCACCCACTTGATCAATGTCAAACCGCCCGCCGCCGTGCGGGCGTATTTCTATGCAGGACCCGAACACGCCGGCGTTACCGGCATCCACAAGGACCCTGCGATGAGCTACACCCCCGACAACGCCCAGCTGCTGAATGCCATGCAGAACGTCATGGTGATCTCCACCACCGACCTGCAGGGCAACATCACCTACGCCAACGACCTGTTCTGCACGCTCACCGGCTTCGCGCGCGAGGAGCTGATCGGCCAGCCGCACAGCATCGTGCGCCATCCTGACGTGCCCAAGGCGGTCTACAAGGACATGTGGGACACCATCAAGGCTGGCAAGACCTGGACCGGCATCGTGCCCAACCTCGGCAAGGGTGGCGTGCTCTACGTGGTCGACACCACCGTGCAACCGCTGTTCGACGCCGACGGCAACATCACCTCGTACATCAGCATCCGCCGCGTGGTGAACGACCTGATGCAGAACTACGACCTGGTCGAGTTCAGCAAGGAAAAGTTCGACGACTTCTACGAGGCCGCGTGAACGCCCTCCCGACCAGTACGCCCTTCAGCCGCCTGCTGGTGGGTTTCGCGTCCGAGTCGGGCAATGCCCGCGCCCTGGCCCAACGCCTGGGCGCGGACCTGCAGCCGCACGGGCCGCTGGTGGTCCCGTTCAACGACATCGACGTGGCCAGTCTCGGCCACGGCGATGTGCTGCTGGCGATCTCCAGTTCCTTCGGTGACGGCGAACCGCCAGCCAACGGCGAGCAGTTCTTCGAAACACTGCGCCAGACCCCGACGCTGAGCGGCCTGCGCTATGCGGTGTTCGGCCTTGGTGACACCGGCTACCCCAGTTTCTGCGGCTTCACCAAGGCGCTGGATGCCGCGCTGAGCGAGCGCCAGGCGCAGCCGCTGCTGCACCGCGTGGATGCCGACCTGGGTTACGAGCAGTTCTTCCAGCAATGGCAGCCGGTGCTGGGCCAGGTTCTGGATGGCGACCTCAACGCTGGCCAGGACCTGCACCTGCAGGTCACCGCCTATGGCGAAGACAATGCCTTTGCCGCCCGCATTCTCGAACGCCGCCGCTTGAACAGCAGCGACCCGGCCGCCTGGCACCTGCAACTGGACATTGCCGGCAGTGGCATGGCCTACCGCGCCGGCGACACCCTGCACGTGGTACCCGAGAACGACCCTGCCCTGCTGCAGGCATTGGCCACCTGGTACGGCGACACCGCCGCTGTGGCTGCGCTGCATGACCGGGAGCTGCGCCTGCTGAGCAAGGGCGTGCTGCGCGAACTGGCCAAGCTAGGTGACAGCGAGGTACTGAAGGGCCTGTTGAAGGTCAGCCAGAAGCGCGAGCTGGAAGCCTACCTGCACGGGCTGGACCTGCTGGACGTGCTGCAGGACCACGCCACGCCGGCCAGCGTGCCGCTGGCCCGCCTGCGCGAGCTGCTGTCACCACGCCTGCCGCGCGCCTATTCGATCGCTTCCCACCCCTGCAACGACTGGCTGAGCCTGTGCGTGCGCGAAGTGCGCTACACCCTGCGCGGCCGCGAGCGCTTCGGCACTGCCACCGGCAGCCTGCTGCATGGCGGCGACCACGCCCGCGTGTACTGCCGCTCCAACCCGGGCTTCCACCTGCCCGATACAGGCGAAGCGCCGCTGTTGCTGGTCGGTACCGGCACCGGTATCGCGCCGCTGATGGGCCTGATGCAGGAGCTGCAGGCCAACGCCTGCGAACGCGAAGTGCACCTGGTGTTCGGCGAGAAGCACAGCCAGCACGACTACCTGTATCGCGAGCAGCTGCAGGACTGGCACGCGCGTGGCGTGCTGGCCGGCCTGCATACCGCGTTCTCGCGCGATGGCGCCGACAAGGTCTATGTGCAGCATGTGCTGCAGCAGCGCGGCGATGACGTGCGCGATGTGCTGGCCCGCGGTGGGCATCTGTACCTGTGCGGCAACAAGAGCCACCTGGAAAGCGCGGTGCGCGAGGCCATCGATGCCATCAGTGGCGAAGGGCACTGGGACGCGCTGCGGGGCGAAGGCCGCACGCACTGCGAGCTGTATTGATCCATTCCACTGGATTGCGCGAACGCTGGACTGGTAGAGCCGGCCGCTGGCCGGCTACTCCGGATTCCATGGTTGCCGGCCAGCGGCCGGCACTACCATCAGCTGTAGTCAACCATCGCCCGTGCGTCGCGGAACCCCTGAACCGGTAGAGCCGGCCGCTGGCCGGCTGCTCCGGATTCCGTGGTTGCCGGCCAGCGGCCGGCACTACCATCAGATGTAACCCACCATCGCCAGTGCGCCCAGCACGGATCAACCGCCGACAATGCGGCCATCCACTACGCGTGCCACCTGCTGGCCGAACATGGCCACATCCTGCGGGTCGTGGCTGATCAACAGCAACGGAATACCAGTCTTGTCCAGCACGGTCTCAAGCTCCTGGCGCAGGTGCTGGCGCAGATCATGGTCCAGCGCGGAGAACGGCTCATCCAGCAGCAGCGCCTGCGGCTGTGTCACCAGGGCGCGTGCCAGAGCGGTACGCTGGCGCTGTCCCCCGGAGACCTGCGAGGGCAACAGATCACCGACCGTGTCGATGCGGAATGCGTGCAGCCACTGCTCCACCGCATCGAAGCGCTGGCCAGCCCGCGGATTCAACCAGCCCTTCTGCAGACCGAACGCCACGTTCTGGCGCACGCTCAGGTGCGGGAACAGTGCGTAGTCCTGGAACACGTAGCCCAGCCGGCGGCGCTGCGGCGGCAGGTCCACGCCGGTCGCCGCGTCAAACAAGGTCTGCCCCTGCAGGCGCACGTGGCCCTGGCCCGGCCGCAGCAGCCCGGCCACTGCCTTCAGGGTCAGGCTCTTGCCGGCACCCGAGGGGCCGAACAGCACCACCTGCCGCTGCGTGCACTGCAAAGCTACATCCAGCATGAAATCCTGGCTGGCCGCCTGCAGTCGGCGCTGCACCTGCAGGTCAAGCCACATCACGCAGCTCCCGGCGACGCCCGCCCACCAGCCGTGCGGCCAGCAGCAGGATCACGATGCAGACCACCGAGGTCAGGATCACCAGCGCATTGGCCTTACCGTCCTGACCGGCCTGCACCGCTTCGTAGATGGCGATCGACAACGTCTGCGTGCGGCCCGGAATGCTGCCGGCCACCATCAGGGTGGCGCCAAACTCGCCCATCGCGCGCGCGAAGGCCAGCAGCAGGCCGGCGAGGATGCCGCGCCAGGCCAGCGGCAGCGTGATGCGGAAGAACACCGCCGCTTCGGACACACCGAGCGTGCGTGCGGCCTGCTCCAGCTGTCCGTCCACTTCCTCGAACGCCGCGCGTGCCGGCTTGAACACCAGCGGCAGCGAGGCCACCGCCGCAGCGATCACCGCCGCCTGCCAGGTAAACACCAGGTTGATGCCGAACCACGACTGCAGCCACGCGCCGATCGGGCCGTTGCGACCAATCAGCACCAGCAGGTAATACCCCAGCACCGTCGGTGGCAGCACCATCGGCAGGGTCAGCAGCGAATCCAGCAGCTCGCGGCCGGGAAATCGCCGCCGCGCCAACAGCGCGCCCAGTGCCACGCCCAGCACCAGATTGATCGCGGTGGCCCAACCGGCCACCTTCAGCGACAACCCCAGTGCGCTCCAGTCGAGATCCATGCCTCAGGGCTTGCCGAACCCATGTTTGGCCAGGATCGCCTGGCCCTGTGCGGAACGCACGAAGGCGGTGAAGCGCTTGGCTTCAGCCGGTTGCGCACTGGCCTTGGTCACCGCCATCGGATAGGCGATGCGCCCCACCACCGGCACCGCGAAGGCGCGGCGCACCCGGTCGGGCATCGCCTGTGCATCGGTGGCATAGACGAAGCCGGCATCCACTTCACCGCGCGCCACGTAATCCAGCGACTGGCGCACGTTCTGCGTGGTGATGATCCTGCCCTGCACCGACGGCCACAGGCCTGCTGCTTCCAGCGCGCCCTTGGCATAGCGGCCGACCGGCACGCTGTCCGGGTTGCCCAGTGCGATGCGCTGCACGCCGGCACCGGTCAGGTCCTTCAAGCTACGCGGCTCGACCTTGGCCTGCGGCGGCACCACCACCCACAGCGCGTTCACCGCGAATACCTCGCGGGTGCCCTCCGCCAACAGGCCCTGCTGCTGGGCCTGGTCCATCGTTGTTTCATCGGCCGAGGCGAACACGTCCACCGGCGCGCCACGGCTGATCTGCTGCAGCAGCACGCCTGAGGCGGCGAAGTTGAAATCGACCTTGGTTCCTGGATGTTCCTTTTCGTAGGCCGCACCCAGCTCACGGAAGCTCTCGTTCAGGCTCGATGCCGCCGACACCGTCAGGTCGGCCGCCCAGGCCGGCACCGTGGCCAGCAGTCCCAGCAACAACAGTCCAGCGCGCTTCATCGTCGGCTCCCGGCCAGGTTCAGTTCGGATCGGATTCGTCGGCCACCGCCAGCACCGCCAGGCGCTCGGGCTGCAGCAGCAGGATCTCACGCTGTTTCACCGCGATGATCCCGTCATCGCTCAGGCGACGCAGCACGCGGCTGGCGGTTTCCGGCGCCATCCGCAGGTAATTGGCGATCTCGGTGCGTGCCATCGTCAGGTTGAAGCGCGTGGCAGAAAAACCACGCCGCGCGTAACGCTCGGACATGTCCAGCAGGAACGCGGCCATGCGCTCTTCGGTACGGTGGTTGGCGGCCAGCGTGGCGACTTTGCCGATCTCCGCACTGAGCAGGCTGAACAGCTTGGCCTGCAGCCCCGGCATGCGGGTGGCCAGCAGGCTCAGCTTGGGGAACGAGATGCGGCACAGATGGACGGTGTCCAGCGCCACCGCGTTGCAGGGGAAGCGCGACCCGTGGATCGCGTTCAGGCCGATCACCTCGCCCGGCAGGCTGAAGCCCAGCACCTGCTCGTTGCCCTGGCTGTCGTCGACGAAGGTCTTGACCATGCCGGCGCGCACTGCAGCAATCGAATCGAACGATTCACCGGCGCGGAAGATGTAGTCACCCGCATGGAACGGGCCGACGTGGTCGACCAGGACGTGCAGATCGCCCAGCGCGGTCTTGTCATAACCCTGCGACATGCAGGCATCGGAAAATGCACAGGTACTGCAGAAGTGCAGCGCGTCGCCATCATCGGCGGCGGCGGGGTTCGGCGTGGCCCGGCCGAGGCGACCCTGGGAAGGCGGAGTTGAAGACATCGGGGCAGGACTCAAGCGATGGCGGCCGCCGGCCGGAAGCATGCGGCCATCATACGCCACAGCAACCGCCCTTCTTCGGCCAGCCGCAGCACACGTGCATCCCACTGCGCCCAGCCGCGCGCCAGCAGCGGCGACAGCGCCGGCAGCTGTTCGGCGAAGCATTCCTCGAAGGGTTCATCATTACGCCACTCGAAGGCGGCCGCATCGAGGGCATGGTCGCAGGCGATGCTCTGTGCCACCTCGGCCGCCATCCGCTCGTCCTCGGACAGGATCAGGCCCGCGGCCACGCCCATGTGACCGGACTGCAATCGCGCCCGCCATTCGCCCAGCTCGTCCTCCAGCCGATAGAACACTTCGCCGATCTGGCTGCAGGCGGACAGGCCAAGCCCGATGAAATCACTGCGGTCACGGCGCGGCACGCCGGCCAGGTCACAATGACGCTGGCCATCGCCCGGGCCATGCGGGTTCGGCAGGTCGCCGCGCTGGTAGTGGTCACCACCGATCGGTTCGTAGCCTGCTGCGCGCAGCAGGCGCCAGGCCTGCAGCCAGTGGGCCGCTGAGGGATCCCGTGGCAATGCGCACGGCGCTGGCAACAGGATGCGCTCGGGTGCTTCGGCCAGCACCTCATGCAGACGCTCGATGAAACCGGTGTCCTCACTGGCGGGAACGCGCAGCTGGTAGTAGCGCGCAGTGAAGCCGACCTGCCGCGCCTGTGCCAGCAGAGTCGGCCCCGGCGCATCGGCACGGTCGATCACGTTCAGGCGGGTGCAACCCACCGCGCGCAGCTGCGCCGGTGACAGCGCGCTGCCGGCGTCCAGCCGCACTTCCACCTGCGGCCGCGCCACCGTGCGCAGGTGCTGCGGCACGGCGTCCAGCAGCTGGCCCAGCTGCGGCGGCGGCAATGTCTCCGCCAATCCCAGCTGCAACACCATCGCCACCACTTCGCGGTCCTCGGCCAGGGCATCGGCCTGCAGCTGCAGGGCCAGCAGCAAGGTGTCCAGATACGCCTGTGGCGGCACATCGCGACCACCACGACCGGCCTGGAAGCCGAGCGTCAAGCCACGCGGGATCAGGTGCTCATTGCTGGCGCGCACGGCGGCGCGCCAGCCGCTTTCGCCAAAGCCGGTGCTGAACTGGTCAGCCGCCGGGAACAGCACATGCCGGGGCTGCCGCAGCAATGCTGCCTGCAGCGCAGTGTCCTCACTCTCATCGACGTGGAAGCTCATGGCACACATCTTCGGGCGTTCCTCTTCGCGTGGCCCTGATTGAAATCAAGCGTGGCGCATCGGTGGGTTCATGCCGGCCAGCGGCCGGCACTACCCTTTCGCCCGCTACCCGGTAGTGCCGGCCGCTGGCCGGCAACCCCCTCCACCCACCGCGCACCGTTCCGGTAGTGCCGGCCGCTGGCCGGCACCCCCCTTTACCTGCCACGCACCCGCTCGGCGGCGGCCGCATCAATGGCTTCGGGCAGGTCGGTCTCGCGGTCGATCTGCGGGAAGTGACGGCGCTCCATGCGGCGAATAGCAAAGTGCATCCACGCCAGTGCGGCGGCCACCAGCACGAACAGCAGCATGAAGCAGCTGCTCCAGATGCCCAGCGCATCGTTCAAAGCGCCAAACACGATCGGCAGGATGAAGCCACCCAGGCCGCCGATCATGCCGACCACGCCGCCCACCGCACCCACGTGCTTGGGGTAGTACACCGGAATGTGCTTGTAGACCGCGGCCTTGCCCAGCGACATGAAGAAGCCCAGCACGAACACCAGCACGGTGAACATCACCACGCCGATGGCCAGATGGAAGTGGATCGGGCCGTGGATGCCCTTCACCACGTACTCGGTATCCGGGTAGGCCAGCAGGAAGGTGCAGATGGCCGACACGCCGAAGGTCCAGTACATCACCCGCCGCGCGCCCATCCGGTCCGACATCCAGCCACCGACCACGCGGAACAGGCTGGCCGGGATCGAGTAGCACGCCGCCAGCATGCCGGCGTGCCCCACGTCCATGCCGTAGGCGCCCACCAGATAGTGCGGCAGCCACAGCGCCAGCGCCACGAAACCGCCGAACACGAAGAAGTAGTACAGCGAGAACCGCCACACCTGCAGGTTCTTCAGCGGCGCCATCTGCTCGGCGAACGGAACCGGCTTCACGCCCTCGCGGCGGCGCTGCTCCAGCGACGGGTCTTCCTTGCTGAAGAGGAAGAACAGCACCGCAGTGACGGCCAGCGCGACCGCCCAGACCTTGGCAACCATGGTCCAACCCGCGGCCACCATCACCAGCGGCGCCAACAGCTTGGTCACCGCCGAGCCGATGTTGCCGGCACCGAAGATGCCCAGCGCGGTACCCTGCTTGCTGGCCGGGAACCACTTCGAGACGTAGGCCACGCCCACCGAGAAGTTGCCGCCGGCGATGCCCACGCACAGCGCGGCGATCAGGAACTGGGTGTAGGTCTGCGCGTAGGTCAGCATCCAGGTGGCCACGGCGCCACACAGCATCACCAGCACCATCACCTTGCGGCCACCGAACTGGTCGGACCAGATGCCGAGGAAGACGCGGCTGACCGAACCGGTCAGCACCGGCGTGGCGATCAACAGGCCGAACTGAGTGTCGTTCAAACCGAGCTGTTGGCTGATCTGGATGCCGATGATTGAAAAGATCATCCACACCGCGAAGCACACGGTGAAGGCGAACGTGCTCAGCCACAGCGCACGCTGCTGCTGCCCGGCACTGGCGGGGGCAAGGGCCTGGTTCATGGGGTCTCCTCGTTCAATGGGGGTCAGCCGATATCCGCTTCGGCTTCGATCTCGTCCAGCCCGCGCACGGGGTAGCGTTCCTGCAGCTGCAGCAGGTAGGCCTGCACCTCGCGCTGGCGTACCTGCAGCTCCAGGTAATCACGCAGCTGCGGCAGCACCGCCGCGAACGGCTGTGGCTGCCCTTCCTCGCGGGCATCGACGCAGACCACGTGGTAGCCCCAGCGCGATTCCACCGGGAAACCGGCCAGGCCCTCGCGCAGGCGGAACACCTGGCGGTCGAACTCCGGCGTGGTCTGCCCACGCTGCAACCAGCCCAGGTCGCCGCCCTCGCTGCTGGAGGGGCAGCGCGAATGGCGCAGGGCGAAATCGGCGAACAGGTGCGGCGACTCCTTCAGCAGTCCGACCAGCCGCTCGCCTTCGGTGCGTGCGGCGAAGCGCCCGGCCACGTCGTCGGCCGGCGCAGCCAGCAGGATATGGCGCAGGCGCACGCGATCGGGCGAGCGGAAGCGCTCCGGGTTCTGCTCGAAGTAGCGGCGGCAGTCCTCATCGGTCGGCACACGGTCTTCGATCGCGTCTTCCAACAGTTGCTGGATCAGCACTTCCTCGTCGCTGACCCGGTTGCCCTCCGGTGCCTGCAGGCCCAGCCGCTGCGCTTCCAGCCGCAGCAGCTCGCGCACCACCAGGGCACGTGCCGCCTCGGCACGTGACTGTTCCGGGCGCATCGCACGATGGTGCTGCATCTCGCGGGCGATATCGGCCTCGCTGATCGCGGTCTCGTCCACGAACAGCCGGCACGGTGCCGGCTGCCCGAGCGAGCGCGGCCCCTGCTCCGCCGCGTCGTGATGGTGCGAATGGGCCTCGGCCGGAACCGGGGCATTGGAGTCGATCACGGTGATCGGCAGGAATTTCGGCAGGCTGCCCATGGCTTACTCCCGCGGACCGTAACGCAGCGTGGCCTGGCGGCGGCGCACCACCTGGTACGGCCGCCACAGGTAGCTGATCGGGATGCTCCACACGTGCACCAGGCGGGTGAACGGCGCGATCAGGAACAGGGTCAGGCCCAGGAAGATGTGCAGCTTGTAGACCCAGCTGACGCCCTCGATGTAGTCGGCGGCACCGGCGCGGAAGGTCACGATGTGCTGCGCCCACTCGGCCAGCTGCACCATCACCCCACCGTCCAGGTGGCCGGACGAGACGCGGATGCTGTACAGGCCCAGGCACAGCTGGGCGAACAGCAGCACCAGCACCAGGGTGTCGCCAAAGCTGCCAGTGGCACGCACGCGCGCATTGAACAGGCGGCGAACCAGCAGGATGCTGATGCCGATGAAGCACAGTGCGCCGAACACACCACCAACCACCATCGCCAGCATCTGCTTCTGCGACGAGGTGATGAAGTGCTCGTACACCGCGTGCGGGGTCAGCAGGCCGACCAGATGGCCACCGAGGATGGCCAGGATGCCGATGTGGAAGCAGTTGCTGCCGATCCGCATGCCCTTGTCCGACAGCATCTGGCTGGAGCCGGTGCGCCAGGTGTACATGGCCTTGTCGTAGCGGGCCCAGCTGCCGATCAGCAGCACCGCGACGGCGATGTACGGGTAGTACTGGAAGGCGAATTGATGCAGGGAGTAACTCATGGCTGGACCTCTCGATGCGAAGGACGGGCCGGCGAACGCACGGGCGGCTTGCAGTCTTCGGCGGGGGCTTCGGCGCCGAAACGCACCGCCTCCTCCTCCCACAAGCGGTCCATGGCCTCGTCGGTATCGTCGCGGACTTCCTCGCTGGCACGCTGGCGCAGCGCCTGCAGATCGGCCTTGCCGTCACCGGCTTCGACCAGGATCTCGAACAGCACCCGGTGCGGCAGCTCGCGCTCGGCGGCACGCGCTGCCAGCATCCCGGCGATATGGCCGATGTGGTGCAGCCACTCGCGGGCCTCGCTGCCGGGGCGATGGGCCAGGAACTCCAGCAGCAACGGCAGGTAGTCCGGCAGCTCGCGTGCATCCAGTTCGAAGCCGTTGCGGCGGTAGGTTTCGACCAGATCGACCATGGCCTGGCCACGGTCTCGCGACTCGCCATGGATGTGTTCGAACAGCAGCAGGCTCATCGAGCGGCCGCGGTCGAAACTGGCCAGCCACGCCGCCTGCGCATCCAGCGCATCGGTAGCCAGCAGCTGCTGCACGAAGCTGCGCAGCTGCTGGCGGCGGGCGGCGCCCAGCGCGGGGTCGTCGCAGGCGGCGAGCAGTTCCTCGCCGTGCTGCCACAGTTCTTCACGTGGGTAATCCAGCAGCACCCCAATCAGCTTGAGCACGCTCATCACACCACCTCCTTGCGGCGATGGTTCGGACCCTTGTCCACCACGAAGGTGGTGCTCTTGCGCTGGCCGAACAGGTCGGCCGGGCTGTCACCGTTGCAGCCGTTGCCGAAGGTGAAACCGCAGCCGCCGCGCTCGCCGAAGGCATCGTTGGCATACTCGCGGTGGCCGGTCGGAATCACGAAACGGTCCTCGTAGTTGGCGATGGCCAGGTAGCGATACATCTCTTCCACCTGGGCGATGCTCAGTCCGGTCTGTTCCAGCACGGCGGTGTCTTCCACGCCGTCCACGTTCTTGGCCCGGCGCCAGGCACGCATCGCCATCAGCCGCTCCAGCGCGCGTACCACCGGTGCCTCGTCACCGGCCGTCAGCAGGTTGGCCAGGTAGCGCATCGGGATGCGCAGCGAGGCCACGTCCGGCAGCTCGCCGCTCATGCCCACCCGGCCACGCTCGGCGGCGGACTGGATCGGCGACAGCGGTGGCACGTACCAGACCATCGGCAGCGTGCGGTACTCCGGGTGCAGTGGCAGCGCCAGCTTCCAGTCGATCGCCAGCTTGTACACCGGCGACTGCCTGGCCGCATCCAGCCAGCTGTCCGGGATGCCCTCCTTGCGCGCGGCGGCGATCACCGCCGGGTCGTTCGGGTCCAGGAAGATGTCCAGGTGGGCCTGGTACAGGTCCTTCTCGGCGGCCACCGAAGCCGCCTCGGCGATGCGGTCGGCGTCGTACAGCATCACGCCCAGGTAGCGGATGCGGCCCACGCAGGTTTCCGAGCACACGGTCGGCTCGCCCATCTCGATGCGCGGGTAGCAGAAGATGCACTTCTCCGACTTGCCGCTCTTCCAGTTGTAGTAGATCTTCTTGTACGGGCAGGCCGACACGCACATGCGCCAACCGCGGCACTTGTCCTGGTCGATCAGCACGATGCCGTCTTCCTCGCGCTTGTAGATCGCGCCCGACGGACACGCCGACACGCACGCCGGGTTCAGGCAGTGCTCGCACAGGCGCGGCAGGTACATCATGAAGGTCTTCTCGAAGGCGCCGTAGATCTCCTTCTGCACCTGGTCGAAGTTGTAGTCGCGCGAGCGCTTGCTGAACTCCGAACCCAGGATCTCCTCCCAGTTCGGGCCCCACTCGATCTTCTGCATGCGCTCGCCACTGATCAGCGAGCGCGGCCGCGCGGTGGGCTGGTGCTGGCTGTCCTTGGCGGTGTGCAGGTTCTGGTAGTCGAAATCGAACGGCTCGTAGTAGTCGTCGATCTGCGGCAGGTCCGGGTTGGCGAAGATCTTGGCCAGCATGCGCCAGCGGCCACCGGCACGCGGCACCAGCTTGCCGGCGCGGGTGCGCACCCAGCCGCCGTTCCACTTGTCCTGGTTCTCCCATTCCTTGGGGTAGCCGATGCCCGGCTTGGTTTCCACGTTGTTGAACCAGGCGTACTCGACGCCCTCGCGCGAGGTCCAGACGTTCTTGCAGGTGATCGAGCAGGTATGGCAGCCGATGCACTTGTCCAGGTTCAGCACCATCGCGATCTGTGCACGGACCTTCATCACACCACCTCCTTGCTGGCCGATGCCGAAGCACCAGCGGGCTGCTCATCGTCCAGCCAATCGATCTTGTCCATCTTGCGCACGATCACGAACTCGTCGCGGTTGGTGCCGCAGGTGCCGTAGTAGTTGAAGCCGTACGCCAGCTGCGCGTAGCCGCCGATCATGTGGGTGGGCTTGAGCACAATGCGGGTCACCGAGTTGTGGATGCCGCCGCGGGTCCCGGAAATCTCCGAGCCCGGCACGTTGATGATGCGTTCCTGGGCGTGGTACATCATCGCCATGCCCGGCATCACGCGCTGGCTGACCACCGCACGCGCGGCAATCGCACCGTTGACGTTGAACAACTCGATCCAGTCGTTGTCGACGATGCCGGCACTGCGCGCGTCGTCCTCGCTCAGCCACACGATCGGGCCACCGCGCGACAGCGTCTGCATGATCAGGTTGTCGCTGTAGGTGCTGTGGATGCCCCACTTCTGATGTGGCGTGATCCAGTTCAGCACGATCTCCTTGTTGCCGTTCGGGCGCTGGTTCAGCAGCGGCTCCACCGTGCGCGTGTTGACCGGCGGTCGGTAGCCCATGAAGGCCTCACCGAAGTCGATCATCCACTCGTGGTCCTGGTAGAACTGCTGGCGACCGGTCACCGTGCGCCACGGAATCAGCTCGTGCACGTTGGTATAGCCGGCGTTGTAGCTGACGTTGTCGTCCTCCAGGCCCGACCAGATCGGCGAAGAGATGATCTTGCGCGGCTGTGCCTGGATGTCACGGAAGCGGATCGCCTCGTGCTCCTTGCCCACCGCCAGATGAGTGTGCTCGCGACCAGTGAAGGTGCCCAGCGATTCCCAGGCCTTCACCGCCACATGGCCGTTGGTCTCCGGTGCCAGGTGCAGGATCACCTCGGCCGCGTCGATCGCGGTCGAGATGGCCGGGCGGCCCTGGCTCACGCCCTCGTCGTGCACGGTGTGGTTGAGTTTGCCGAGGAATTCGACTTCGTGCTTCGTGTCCCAGCTCATGCCCTTGCCGCCGTTGCCCAGCTTGTCCAGCAGCGGGCCCAGCGAGGTGAACTTGCGGTACAGGTTCGGGTAGTCGCGCTCCACCACCGTCATCGACGGCATGGTCTGGCCCGGAATGGCCTCGCACTCGCCCTTCTTCCAATCAGCCACGCCGAACGGCATGCCCAGCTCGTTGGGGGTGTCATGCAGGGTCGGCACCAGCACCAGGTCCTTCTCCACGCCCAGCACACCGGGCGCCATCTCACTTACGGTGCGGGCAACTTCCTTGAAGATCTCCCAGTCGCTGCGCGATTCCCAGGCCGGATCCACCGCCTTCGACAGCGGGTGGATGAACGGGTGCATGTCCGAGGTGTTGAGGTCGTCCTTCTCGTACCAGGTGGCCGTGGGCAGCACGATGTCCGAGTACAGCGCGGTGGTGCACATGCGGAAGTCCAGCGTCACCAGCAGGTCGAGCTTTCCTTCCGGCGCTTCGTCACGCCACTTCACCTCCTCCGGCTTGACCGCGCCCATCTCGCCCAGGTCCTTGCCCTGCAGGCCATGGCGCGTCCCCAGCAGGTGCCGCAGCATGTACTCGTGGCCCTTGCCCGACGAACCCAACAGGTTCGAGCGCCAGATGAACATCATCCGCGGATGGTTCTGCTGTGCATCCGGATCGGCAAACGCGAAGTCCAGCGAGCCGTCCTTGAACTTGCCCAGCGCGTAGTCGGCCGGGGCAACACCCGCCGCTTCGGCCTCGCGTACCAGCTGCAGCGGGTTGCGGTCCAGCTGCGGCGCACACGGCAGCCAGCCCATGCGCACCGCGCGCAGGTTGAGGTCGGCCAGGCTGCCGCTGTACTTGCTCGCATCCGCCAGCGGCGACAGCAGCTCGTCCACCTGCAGCTTCTCGTAGCGCCATTGCCCGGTGTTGAAGTAGAAGAACGAGGTGCCGTTCATGTGGCGCGGCGGGCGGCTCCAGTCCAGGCCGAAGGCCAGCGGCTGCCAGCCGGTCTGCGGGCGCAGCTTTTCCTGGCCCACGTAATGCGCCCAGCCGCCACCGGTCTGGCCCACGCAACCGCACATGATCAGCATGTTGATCAGGCCGCGGTAGTTCATATCGTTGTGGAACCAATGGTTCATCCCGGCGCCGACGATGATCATCGAACGGCCATGGGTCTTGTCGGCGGTACGGGCGAACTCGCGGGCAATCTCGATCACTTCCGCACGCGACACGCCGGTGATGCGTTCCTGCCAGGCCGGGGTGCCCGGCACCATGTCGTCGAAGCTCGATGCCACGTTGCCGCCGCCAAAGCCACGGTCGACGCCGTACTGGGCCAGCAGCAGGTCGTAGACCGTGGCCACCAGGGTCTCGCCACCCTCGGCCAGGGCCAGGCGACGCACCGGGATGTTGCGCTCAAGCACGTCGTCGGCCGGCGCAGCGGTCCAGCCCTCAGACTCGATGCCACCGAAGTACGGGAAGCTGACCGCCTCGATGCCCTCATGGGCGTCGGCCAGGCTCAGGCGCAGGCGCGTATCGGCGCCCTTGCTTTCCTTCTCCTCGATGTTCCACTTTCCCTTCTCGCCCCAGCGGAAGCCGATGGAGCCATTGGGCACCACGATCTGGCCGCTGCTCTCGTCATAGGCCAGCGTCTTCCAGTCGGGGTTGTTGGCTTCACCCAGCCCGCCCAGCTCACTGGCACGCAGGAAACGGCCCGGCACCAGGCGGCCGTCGTCGCGGCGCTCCAGGCGCACCAGCATCGGCATGTCCGAGTACTGGCGGCAATAGTCCTGGAAGTACTGCGAGGGCGAATTGACGTGGAACTCGCGCAGGATCACATGGCCGAAGGCGAAGGCCAGCGCCGCATCGGTGCCCTGCTTGGGGTGCAGCCAATGGTCGGTCAGCTTGGCCAGCTCGGAATAGTCCGGGCAGATCGCCACCGTCTTGGTGCCGTTGTAGCGCGCCTCGGTGAAGAAGTGTGCATCGGGCGTGCGCGTCTGCGGCACGTTCGAGCCCCAGGCGATGATGTAGCGGCTGTTGTACCAATCGGCCGATTCGGGCACGTCGGTCTGCTCGCCCCAGATCTGCGGCGAGGCCGGCGGCAGATCGCAGTACCAGTCATAGAAGGACAGGCAGGCGCCACCCAGCAGGGACAGGTAACGCGCGCCGGCGGCATAGGACACCATCGACATCGCCGGAATCGGCGAGAACCCGACCACGCGGTCCGGGCCGTACTGCTTCACCGTGTACAGGTTGGAGGCGGCGATGATCTCGTTGGCCTCTTCCCACTGCAGGCGCACGAAGCCGCCCATGCCGCGGCGGGTCTTGTACGAACGCGCCTTCTCCTTGTCCTCCACGATGCTGGCCCAGGCATCGACCGGGGCCTTGCTCTTCCGTGCTTCGCGCCACAGGCGCAGCAGCGTGCCGCGGATCAGCGGGTACTTCAGCCGGTTGGCGCTGTACAGGTACCAGGAATAGCTGGCGCCACGCGGGCAGCCACGCGGTTCGTGGTTGGGCAGGTCCGGGCGGGTACGCGGGTAGTCGGTCTGCTGGGTTTCCCAGGTGACCAGGCCGTTCTTGACGTAGATCTTCCAGCTGCACGAACCCGTGCAGTTCACGCCGTGGGTGGAACGCACGATCTTGTCGTACTGCCAGCGGGCGCGGTAGCTGTTTTCCCAGTCACGGCCTTCGCTCTTGGCGAATCCGTGGCCATCGGCAAAGGTCTGGGGGTCACGCTTGAAGAACTGCAAGCGATCGAGGAAATAACTCATCGGGGGTCTCCCTTTGCGGACATCGGCATCGTGGCTGTGTGTGTCATCTGGCTGCGGTGCGTTTTCATGTCGTCAGCAGGGTGTCTCGGCACCGCGCCGGTAGTACCACCACCAGGTCACGGCCAGGCAGGTGACATAGAAAACAACGAATCCGTACAGCGCCATGTCGGGGCTGCCGGTCAAGGTGATGGACGAGCCGTAGCTCTTGGGAATGAAGAAACCGCCATAGGCACCGATCGCACCGGAGAAACCGACCACCGCGGCCGACTCGATGCTGGCCTGGTGTGCGGCCGTGGCCTTGCCCTGGGCACTGTCGTTGGCCGACCAGCGCTCATGCAGGGTGCGGAAGATCACCGGGATCATGCGGAAGGTGGTGCCGTTGCCGATGCCACTGAGCACGAACAGCGCCATGAAGCTGAGCAGGAAGCCATGGAAGTTGCCGCCCCGGCCATCGCTGGGCAGGAAGTGCAGTACGCCGAACACGGCCGCGATCATCAGCGCGAACACCCAGAAGGTCAGGCGTGCGCCACCCCAGCGGTCGGCCATGCTGCCACCCACCGAGCGCATCAGTGCGCCCAGCAGCGGGCCGATGAAGGCGTAGGCCAGCGGGTTCACGTCCGGGAACTGGCTCTTCACCAGCATCGGGAAGCCGGCCGAGAAACCGATGTAGGAACCGAAGGTGCCGATATACAGCCAGCACATCAGCCAGTTGTGCTTGCGGCGGAAAATCACCGCCTGCTCGGAGAACGACGAGCGGGCGCTGGTCAGGTCGTTCATGCCGAACCAGGCCGCGATGGCGCACAGCGCGATGGCCGGCACCCAGATGAAGCCGGCGTTCTGCAGGAACAACGGCGCCCCGCCCTCGACCGTGGGCTGCGGTGCACCACCCAGCGCACCGAACACGCCCACGGTGATGACCAGCGGGATCACCGCCTGCGCCACCGACACGCCCACATTGCCCAGGCCTGCGTTCAGGCCCAGCGCCAGGCCCTGCTTCTGCTTGGGGTAGAAGAAGGAGATGTTGGACATCGACGACGAGAAGTTCGCACCGCCGAAGCCACACAGGATCGCGATGGCCACGAACACCCAGTACGGCGTGGCCGGGTCCTGCACCGCAAAGCCGAGCCAGAGCGTCGGCGCCAGCAGCGACGCGGTGGACAGCGCGGTCCAGCGGCGGCCGCCGAAGATCGGGATCACGAACGAATAGAAGATGCGCAGCGTGGCGCCGGACAGGCTGGGCAGCGCCACCAGCCAGAACAGCTGGTCGGTGCTGAAGTTGAAACCGATCTTCGGCAGGCTGATCGACACCGCCGAGAACAGCACCCAGACCGAGAAGGCCAGCAGCAGCGAGGGGATCGAGATGACCAGGTTGCGGGTGGCGACCCGCTTGCCGGTGCGCTCCCAGTAGCCGGGATCTTCCGGCGTCCAGTCGCTGATGACGCGACCCGGACGGGCAGTGCTGCGGACAACAGGATCGCTACCGACGGTCATACATGGCTCCAAGGCTGTGGAATGACGTGGGTACTGCGTTTCAAGTTGTGACCCGTCGTCATGCAGCCATTAGGCCGCGCAGCAACAACGACGGGGTTGATCTGGATCAATCAGGGGCCGGTTTCCGCCGTGCCCCTGACAAATGTCAAACCGGTGAAGCGGTGTTGCGGCGGGTCACCCCGCGCTGGCGCACGCTGTCGCGCACGTCCACATCGAACTGCAGCTGAAGCTGGCCGCCATCTTCCAGGGCAATGTCGAATGGCAGCCCATCCCGGCACGGCAGCCGCGCCGCCAAGGCCTCGACTGCCGGGCGCGGCAGTACCAGGCGGCAGAAGGTGCCGCCATCGAGCAGCACCGGTTGATCGCCGCCATGCAGCGACACCGCCATGCCCCAGCCCTCGATGCCGCCAAAGCGGGTCATGTTCTCGACCGATTCACCGGCCAGCAGGCGCGCCAGTTCGGCCTCGTCCAGGCGAAGCCGTACTGATTGATCCTGCAACTGCACTTTCATGACGCAACATCCTCCCATTGTTCGGGGGTATTGCAGTTGACCAGCCCGGCCTCGTCAACCGGCGCCAGCGCGATCGTGTTCACGCCAAGACGACGCTGCAGCGCCTGCAGCGAGCGCGGACCGTGCGGATCGTCCAGCATCGATCCCAGCGCGCTACGACAAGCATCGTCTATCTCCAGCAGCATGGGCAGGGGGTGACCGGAAAAGATCGTGCACGGACCGCGATGGCCGTCACGCAATTGCTGCAGCAATCGTGGCGGCAGCAGTGGTATGTCCACCGGCACCACCCAGGCCGGTCCATCGGGCATGCACATCGCCACGCTGTAGAGCCCGCCAAGCGGGCCGCAACGGGCTACCCGATCGGGGATGCCAGCGAACGCTGGATAGTCGCCGCTCACCCACACCCGTTCGGCGCCGGCCTGCAGCAGCAGGCCACGCATGTGTTCCAGCAGCGTGCGCCCCTGCCACGGCAGCAGCGCCTTGTCGCGCCCCATCCGGCTGGACAGGCCGCCGGCCAGCACGATGCCGTTGATGGTTCCATTCATGGTAGAGCCACACCATGCGTGGCTGCGCCGGTTGGATACGCGGGAACGGCCCCATCCACGCATGGCGTGGATCTACTGAACCCCACGGCCATCCAGACATTCGGTGATAGAGCCACGCCATGCGTGGCTGCAGCGGACTCAATGGTGGTGGTCGTGCGCATGGTCATGGGCGTGTGCGGGTTCGCTGTCCGCATGACACAGGCTGCAGCCCTCGCTCCACTCGCTGTCGCCGTCCTCGTAATGCTCCTGCTTCCAGATCGGGCACTGGTGCTTCACCACCTCGATCAACTGCCGGCAGGCCCGGAATGCCTCGTCCCGGTGCGGGCTGCCCGCCGCCACCACCACCGCCACATCGCCAATGCCCAACCGGCCCTTGGCATGGGCCACATACAGCTTCAGCTTCGGACCGAACGTCGCCTCGACCTCGGCGGCCAAGCGCTTGAACTCGTTCAGCACCAGCGGCTCGAACAGGTCATAGGTAATCCCGTTCACCGGCCGGCCGATGTTGACGTCGCGCACCTTGCCGATGAACACATCGATGCCACCGAAACCCGGATCGGACACCGCAGCGATGCCCTCGGCCGGATCGATCGACGCCTGCGCGCGATCCACCACCTTGGCGATGATCTTCTCGCTCATCGCTCAGCCCCCGCTCACCGGCGGCAGGATCGCAACCCGGCCATCGTCAGGCAGCGCCTCGTGGTCACGCAGCACGCGTTGCTGGTCGGCAAATGCCGAGTAATCCAGCAGGCCCGCGCGGAAGCCCGGCCAACGCACCGGCAGCAACTCGCGCAACGCCTGTCGCAGGTCGGCCACGGTGCCTCCGGCCACCTCCACCGCGATCTCGCGGCTGGCATCCAGATCGGAAAACGCACCGAACAGCTGCAGATTCACCTGTTTCATCATGACTCCTGACTCGCCAGCTGCACCGGGTCATGGTGACCCCAGCCCTGCACGCGCACGTAGGTACCAGCGCTGGCCAGGTCGCCCTCGGCCTCCAGCACCACCCAGGCGTTGGCCTGCAGCATGGACATCAAACGGA
>NZ_JASJSQ010000083.1:0-21528 GCF_030236855.1 Stenotrophomonas maltophilia group sp. Smal13 | reverse complement strand
GAACGCGGCCACGTCGTCGCCCACCGTGCCCTGCCAGACCACCTCGGCACCGGCGGCCTGCAGGCGGCCGACCAGATACGGCCGGTTGCTGTCACGGATCTGGCCGGATTCCAGCGCCTGCGCCGCCTCGGTCACCAACTCCTTGCCGGTAGCGATCACTGCCGCCTTCGGCCGCGCCACCACCGCCACCTGGCCCACGCCGATGGCATGCAGCAGGGTGCGCGCATTGATATCCAGCACCTGCCCGGCCTGCAGCACGCGCTCGCCTTCGCTCACGTCCTGGCCGCGCAGGCGCACATGCTGGCCCGGCTTCACCGATGCCTTCAAGGCGATGCCGGTCGGGCGTCCCTCCTCGCTGGCGAGGATCTCCACGTTCTCGACCGGCACCACCGTATCCAGCCCGGACGGCATACGTGCACCGGTCATGATTTCCCATGCACCCTCGCCGCCTTCGGCGCCGGCATCGCCGGCCGCCTGCCAGCCCTGCACCGCGAATTCGGTACCGGCCTCGAACGCCGCGCCGTTGGCGCGCAGCGCGAAGCCGTCCATCGCCGAGTTGTCGAACGGCGGCAACGACTGCCCGCTGTGGATGTCACTGGCCAGGGTACGGCCGCCGGCCTCATGCAGCGGCAGGCGCTCGGCCGGCAGCGGCGTGGCTGCGTCCAGCAGGTGCTGCAGGGCTTCGCTGTAGGCAATCATCAGTGGCCACCACCTTCGACCATCGCCAGGGCATGGCCCAGTACCGGCGCCAGGATGTCCAGGCACTGCGCCGCCGCCTTCGGGCTGCCGGGCAGCGCGAACACCAGCATGTTGCCCAGCTGCACCACCTCGGCGCGGCTCAGCCAGGCCATCGGCGTGTGCTGTGCACTCAGTGCCCGCACCATCTGCGCCAGGCCATGTACCGGCCGCGCGTTCAGGGAACGCAGCGCCTCCGGGGTCAGGTCACGCGGGCCCAGCCCGGTACCACCGGTACACAGGCACAGGCGCACGCCCTCGGCGGCCAAGGCCTGCAGGCGGCCCGCCAATGGCTCGATGCCATCGGGCAACACCTCAGCGGCCACCACCTCGCCGCCCAGCTTTTTCAGGCCGGTCACCAGGGTCGGGCCAGAGATATCCTCATAGGTGCCGTCGCTGGCGCGATCGCTCAGCGTGATCACCGTGCAGGCCGCGCCCTCCAGGCCCTTCGGCGCACGCGGCTTGAAACGCGTGCGCTCGGCATCGTTCATGCCGTCGGGGTGCAGCCAGACACCGCGCTTGCCGCCTTCCTTGAACAGCAGGCGGATACCTTCGATGCGCAGGGCCGGTTCCACCGGCTTGCTCAGGTCGTACAGGGTCAGCAGCGCCGCGTTGACCCCGGCCAGCGCCTCCATCTCCACGCCGGTGCGCGCCTCGCTGGCGCACTCGCACCACACGCGGATCGCCTGCCGTTCCGGCACCGCCGCGCAGAACACCTGCACCAGCTCCAGCGGCAGCGGGTGGCACAGCGGCATCAGCATCGAGGCCATCTTGGCACCCTGCAGGCCGGCAATCTCGGCCATCACCAGCGCATCGCCCTTGGGCAGGCGGCGCTCGACGATCAGCGGATAGGCCACTGGACCGGCATGCAGCTCGCCCACCGCCACCGCACGGCGGCGGCTGATGCGCTTGTTGCGGACATCAGCCATGTGGAAGGCCGCATTCAATTCCCCACTCATCGTGTTGCTCATCCTCCGATCGAGGCCAGGTGCGGGGTCAGCCCGGTCTGGCCCTGGTGCAGTCCGTGCCCGGCCGCTTTCAGGCCAAGCTGGGTAGTGATGCGTACCAGCAGCGCGTCGTGGTCATCGTCGCGCTGCAGCAGCGGGCGCAGCGGTACCCCGGACTCGCCGAACAGGCACAGCCGCAGGTCACCCTTGGCGGTCACCCGCAAACGGTTGCAGCCCTTGCAGAAGTCACGCGAATACGGGGCGATGATGCCGATGCTGCCGCGATGGTCCGGATGACCGAACTCGCGCGCTGGGCCGGCATCGGCCGCGCGCGGGCGTTCGCGCCACCCGGCAGCCAGCAGCTGCTCGATCACCACGTCGGCGCGCAGGTGGTGGCGCTGGAAATAGGCTTCGTTGTCGCCGGTGCGCATCAGTTCGATGAAGCGCACGCTGAAGGGGCGGTCACGCAGGTAGTCCATCCACTGCGGCAGCTCGTCGTCGTTCAGGCCGCGCAGCAGCACCGCGTTGAGCTTGATCGCCGGCAGGCCCAGTGCCTGTGCCAGGGCCAGGCCCTGTTCGATCTCCGGCAGACGGTCATGCCCGGTGATGGTCTTGAAGCGTTCGCGCTGCAGGCTGTCCATGCTCACGTTCAGCGCAGTCAGGCCTGCCCGGTGCCAGCCCGGCAGGCGCCGCGGTAGCAACGTGCCATTGGTGGTGATGGCCACCTTGCGGATGCCCGGCACCGCCGCCACGGTGGCGATGATCTCATCCAGGTCCTTGCGCAAGCTGGGCTCACCACCCGTCAGGCGGATCTTGCTCATGCCCAGCGCGGCGAACGCACGCACCAGGCGCGCGATTTCATCCACCTGCAGGAAGCGCGGGCGGCCATCGGACTGGTAACCGTCGGGCAGGCAGTAGCTGCAACGGAAGTTGCAGGCTTCGGTCAACGACAGGCGCAGGTACGGGAAGCTGCGTCCGAAACCGTCGGTGAGTTGGCGTGGATGACCTGCCAGTGCGCCCTCACCTACCGGCTCTGGCGCCCGAATGAGCTCGGCTGACATTCTTAGTCCTCCCTACGACATGCCGGCGCAATCACTGTGAAATGACCACCCTGACCGGGATCGACTTCGCCGCGGGGGTACCACTGATGCGATCGAAGTAATCCAGAGGTAGCAGTGGATTGAGTTCAGGGTAGTAGCCCGCAATCGCGCCACGCGGCATCGGATAGTCAAGCACAGTCAACCCATCGACCCGCCGGCAGACGCCATCACTGGAGATCGTCTCGAGGCTCACCTGTTCCTCCTTCCCAATCCCTCGTGCTACTCGATCTTCCAGGTTCATGAAGAGGATCATTCGATCGTTGTACACACCGCGATAGCGATCGTTGTAGCTGTAGATTGTCGTGTTGTACTGGTCATGGGAGCGAACCGTGGCCAGCCGAAGCATAGTGGGATCCTCGACCAGGTCGTTCACTTCAAGACCCGGCAACACCAGAATATTGGCCTTTCCGTTAGGTGTCGGCCACTCACGGCGGCGCGGCGGAATGTCCAAGTGGAAGCCACGCGGCGCCTGGATCCGTTCATTGAAGTCTGCGTAGATGCCGGGATAGACCGCCGCGATCAGCTCACGAACATGGTTGTAATCGTGCATGCAAGCTGCCCAGTCGACCTTGCTGTCCGGCAGTGTCGCCATTGCCATGCGGCACACGATCTCAACTTCCGGAAGAACATGTTCACTCACAGGCTCCAGCACTCCACGGGATGCGGTGACATTCGACATGGCATCCTCGATGGTGACAAACTGCTCACCCAGCGGGGTATGGATCCACTCCGAGCGCGCCACCACCGGTAGGATCAGCGCCTCCTTGCCATGCACTAGGTGGCCACGGTTGAGTTTGGTGGCGATGCCAACCGTAAGCTCAAGACCACGCATTGCCCTGTAGGCAATTTCGGTATCAGGAACAGCATGGATGAAGTTCCCGCCCATGCCGATGAAGACCTTGGCGGTTCCAGCCAGCATCGCCTCAATAGACTCAACCACATGGTGCCCATGTTCGCGCGGCGGTTCGAACCCGAACACGTCGCGAACTTGGTCCAGGTAGCGTTGCGTCGGCTTCTCATCAATGCCGACGGTACGGTCGCCTTGCACGTTGGAATGGCCGCGAATAGGAGCAATGCCCGCCCCGGGCTTTCCGAAGTTGCCGCGTAGCATCAGCAGATTGGCAACCTGCTGCAAAAGGCGAGATCCTTGCTGGTGCTGGGTCAGGCCCATGCCATAGCAGATAATGGTCGCACGGGAACGGATGTAGATCTCTGCACAACGCAGAATCTGCTCCTTCTTGATCCCGGACACTTGGACGATCTGGCTCCACTCCAGGGACATCACGTCTTCACGCAATGCCTCCAGCCCGACGGTGTGCTCGGTCAGGAATTCGTGATCGAGAACAGACTCGCCGGCCGCTTCCCGCTCGAACATAGCCTTCATGATGCCCTTGATCAGGGCCAGGTCACCGCCGATGCGAATGTGTACAAATTCACTGGAAATCGCGGTGGAGCCAAACGTGGCCATTTGCACGACGTCTTGGGGCTCGGCAAAGCGAATCAGCGCACGTTCCGGCATAGGATTGACCGCGACAATTGGAGCATTACGCTTCCGCGCCTCCACCAAGTTGGACATCATTCGTGGTGAGTTGGTGCCTGTGTTCTGGCCGATGACGAAGATGGCCTCAGCATGCTCAAAGTCATCGAGCACGATAGTGCCCTTGCCGACGCCAATTGCCGGCGGCAACCCCCGGCTGGTCGGCTCGTGGCACATGTTCGAGCAGTCCGGGAAGTTGTTGGTTCCGAACTCGCGCACGAAGATCGAGTACAGGAACGCGGCTTCGTTCGGCGTCCTCCCCGAGGTGTAGAACTCAGCCTCATGCGGGCTGGACAGGGCCTGCAGGTGTCGCCCGATCAGCGCGAAGGCTTCATCCCAGCTACAAGGAACGTAATGGTCGGTTACCGGGTCATATCGCATCGGCTCGGTCAATCGACCCTGCATCTCCAGCCAATAGTCGGACTGCGCCATCAGCTCCTGGACAGTGTGCTCCGCGAAGAACTCACGCGTGGCGCGATGCTTGGTTGCCTCCCATGCCAAGGCCTTCGCACCGTTTTCGCAGAACTCCAGCTTCTTGGTGTGATCTGCATCCGGGAAAGCGCAACTGGGGCACTTGAATCCCCCAGGCTGATTCATCGACAAGAGCGCTTTAGATCCCTTGGCAATGACGCTCTGCTGCATCAAGACCTTGGCGGTTGCACCGGCGGCACCCCAGCCACCGGCAGGATGGTCGTAGGCTTTGTAACGGGGGATCTTCTGCTCTGACATGACAGGCACTCGCAGCATGCAATTGGGAGTGGGAAAAGTTAAGCACGCGACGCCCGCCCCTTCCACGGACAGTATGTCCACCCTGCCCAGACAAGACGTCCGGCGTACACGCCGGGCCTCGAATCGAGGCACTGGTGTCCGATACGAGCGCCTCAACGGACCCGAAGCGCTCATCCTGGCCCTCACCACGAACAGGTCTTCACGCCACTCACCATCGATTGTAACTATCTAATTTATCGGGCGTTTTCTAGCTACAGACACCTGTAGCGGACAGGCGGACCACAGCCCCTCGAACAGAATGTCGGATCAACTCAGCCAAACTGTCCATCTGCGAACATTTGTAAATTTTGACCGCAGCGGGGTGTACGCCTTGGGATACTCTCCGCACTGTCAAACCACTAAGAAGTCCCCGACCCGAGGGACCCTGCACGCCCAGATCATCGTTACCGGCTTCCCTCACCGCCAGGCCTCATCTCCATGCAAGCGCCCAGCCCAGTACCTGCCAACGAGCCCTGCGGCATCGCATATCGAAGAACCCTTCGGTGGCGTGGTGGCGAGCGCGGCTCAATCATGGACAGCGTTGCCGAAGAAGTGCCTGTCGCGATGCTCTACAATGACAATCCTTTCTCGGTGATGATGGCCAGCCCAACGGATCTGGAAGACTTTGCGCTGGGCTTTTCCATGACGGAGGGAACAATTTCTGATCCCTCCCAACTTCTCCGGATTGAAGTGAGGCCATCGCTGGAAGGCATTGAGCTGGCGATGGAAGTCACAGATAGTGCGCCCATCGTGTCAATGCCCAAGGACGCCACCCGCAACCTACCCGGGCGTAGCGGTTGCGGGCTATGTGGAGCTAGTCGACTGGAGCAAGTGCTCAGAATGCCTTTGCCAATCGACCGACCCACCACCTACTCCGCCTTGGCGCTACGCGTAGCGCTGTCCTCGCTAAAAGGGCTACAGCCAATGAACGAGGCTGCCGGCTCAACCCACGCAGCAGCGTGGGCTCTCCCGGACGGAGCTATCGAAGTGGTACGCGAAGACGTAGGCAGGCACAACGCACTAGATAAGCTCATTGGTGCAATGAGGCGCTCATCGACTTCAACCAACGAAGGTCTCGTGCTTCTATCTAGCCGTGCTAGCTACGAAATGGTGAGTAAGGCCGCCTATGCAGGCATGGCGATCGTTGCAGCGGTATCGGCACCCACAGCCTTAGCCATAGATCTCGCAAAGGCAGCAGGAATCTGTCTTGTCGGCTTCGCGCGCTCGGATGGCTTCAATATCTATTCACACCCCCAGCGCCTACTCGATTTGGAAGCTGCACACCTAGCAGCCGTATGACGCCAGATGACGCCTGCCGTGCAATAAGCAAGGATCTCCGCCGATGAAATTGCCAAGCACGATCGGAACTTGAGCCGCTAGCCACCACCCACCCCCTATTGGGATCGTTATGGACGCCCTCCTCCTTTCCCGAATTCAGTTCGGCTTTCTCATCAGCTTCCATGTGCTCTTCCCTGCCTTCACCATTGGCTTGGCCAGTTGGCTTGGTTTCGTGGAATGGCGCTGGCTTCGAACCCGCAACCCGGTGTGGCGGGATCTGTTCTTCTTCTGGCAGAAGATCTTTGCCGTGTCCTTCGGCATGGGCGTGGTAAGCGGTATCGTCATGGCGTTCCAGTTCGGCACAAACTGGCCTCGTTTGAGCCAGATCGCCGGAACCGTAATCGGCCCCCTACTGACTTACGAGGTCCTGACAGCCTTCTTCCTGGAGGCAAGTTTCCTCGGAGTGATGATGTTCGGATGGGGGCGAGTATCACCACGCCTGCACTTCTTTTCCACATGCATGGTCGCACTTGGAACGCTCTTTTCAACGTTCTGGATTCTTGCCTCCAACAGCTGGTTGCATACGCCTGCGGGCTACGAAATGATCATCGGAGTGGTCCATCCGGTTGACTGGTTCGAGGTTGTGTTCAATCCATCGTTCCCCTATCGACTGGCCCATATGGCAATAGGTTCATTCATAACAACCTGCTTCGTGGTGGGTGGTGTTGGCGCCTGTTACCTGCGGCGTAAGGAGCACGTCGAAGCCGGCCGCAAGATGCTTGGGGCGGCTGTGATATTTGCGGCCATTACCGTTCCTGTTCAGATTTTCGTGGGTGACATGCATGGTCTGAACACCCTCAAGCACCAGCCGATGAAGATCGCAGCGGTAGAGGCTCACTGGCATCAGGGCCAAGAAGGTGAAGGAGTTCCGCTGGTCGTCTTCGCTGTACCAAATGAGAAGGAAGAGCGGAACGATCTTGAGATCGCGATTCCGCGTGTTGGCAGCCTCATCCTGACTCACTCCATGGATGGAACCTTCGCACCGCTGACATCCGTACCGGCGAGCGAACGACCTCCGGTCACGCCTGTGTTCTTCGCATTCCGGATCATGGTTGGGATAGGCACCCTCATGCTACTGCTCGCCTGGCTTTCTGCTTTCACCCTGGCCCGCCGTAAGCTGTTCGATTCCGGGGCCCTGCTGCGCGCTTGGAACTGGATGCTTCCAAGTGGGTTCGTTGCTTTGGTGGCCGGCTGGTTTGTCACCGAGATGGGGCGCCAGCCTTGGATTGTCTATGGCGTTTTGCGAACGGCTGATGCCGTGGGACCGCAAACGGCCTGGATGACAGCGATCTCACTCGCGGTCTATGTCGCTGGATATGCGTTCGTATTTGGTTGGGGCATCTGGTATCTGGTCAAGATCCTCCGACATGGCCCACATGCCCAAGACGGAAGTCCGTCGCTAGAGGGTGGTGATCGCACACCTGCACGGCCTATCTCGGCCGCTGATCAATCTCTCTGAGGAACGCTGACATGGACTCGATGACCTGGTTGCCCATCGCCTGGTTCGCCGTCATCAGCTTCGGCGTCCTGATGTACGTCGTCCTCGACGGCTTCGTACTCGGTATTGGCATTCTCGCGCCCTTTGCCGAGGATGAAGAGCAGCTCGATGTGATGATGAACACCGCTGCCCCAATATGGGATGGCAACGAAACCTGGCTGGTGCTCGGCGGAGCCGGATTGCTAGCAGCGTTTCCAACAGCCTATGCAGCGCTTCTTTCGGCCCTGTACCTTCCAGTACTTCTGCTGCTTGTATCATTGGTTTTCCGGGGGGTCGCCTTTGAGTTCAGGTTCAAAGCCCATCGCTCCAAGAGGCTTTGGAGCGTGGCTTTTGGCCTTGGCTCGCTTCTGGCCGCGTTCTCTCAAGGAGTGATTCTTGGCACGGTGGTGCAAGGCGTGCCAATGACTGGTGACACCTACGCTGGCGGGCCATTCCTATGGTTCAGCCCCTTTGCCATGCTTACCGGAGCAGCCTTGGTTGCCGGCTACGCCTTGCTTGGAGGCACCTGGCTAATCTTGAAGACCGAGGGGCGAACCCACGCACTTGCCAGGCGCCTGACCCGCCCCCTGGTGGTCGCCGTGATCGTGGCCATGGGGCTCGTAAGCAGCTGGCTGCCGTTCCTTGATCTGCGACTAATGACTCGCTGGTTCAGTGACGGGAATTTCTGGTGGCTGTCCCCCGTCCCCCTTCTTACGCTCGCCGTGGCAGTGGCGCTGTGGCGCGCGGAGAAACGCCCCACTCATGATCTTGCCCCTTTCCTACTGAGCCTGTCGTTGTTTGTCCTGGGCTACCTAGGTCTCGTACTCGGCATGTGGCCGTACCTGCTCCCGCCCGGATTGACGATCTGGGATGCAGCAGCGCCAGTGTCGTCGCTTGGCTTCAGCCTGGTCGGCTTGGCGGTCATGCTTCCGGTCATCCTGGGCTACACCGCCTGGTCATACCGCGTTTTCCGCGGCAAGGTGAGTGCGAGCACGAGCTATCATTGAGCGTGATATACCACCCATTCGCCTGATTAGCCAATACGCCCGGCCTCCCAGAATCGTGTATCGCCCTAAGACACACAGGATGTGATGAATGAGGCCTTCAGCCGACCCTGAATCGTATGCCTTCGGATCGAACTGACTTGAAGGAAAGTCGATGATTCACGGTGAGGTGGTAGAAGAACGCCTCACACCAACGAAGCCGCCTAGAAAGAAGGACTACATCATGTATGGGGCCGCTACGAGATAGCCACCTGACAAGAGTGAGTGGGTCCCTTCCCGACAGCATGGGGCTAAGTAGCTCAACAGTAGAGCCTCTGGCCAACGTGCAAACCCACGGCCGTACGGATCTTAACCATAGGTGGAAGCCCTCCCGCTCAAGCCTACGCCTTTCAGCAAGCTCCGCTCTGAGCTGACGCCGGCGAACTTGGCGGGCTATCTCCAAGTGTGGCGAGTACTCCCCCTTGCCATGATAGGCAACCTTCAGGACGTAGCCCCGGGCCCTGGTAGGAATCGGTGAGTACGAAGCTCGAACACGCGCAAAGAAGTACCCCGCGAAAACGGCAGTTGCGACGAGAACAACATGAAGTTCGCTCGGGGCGATACGGTATCCACTCGCGGTGAAGAACTGGACGCAAACAAGTCCATCACAACCCGTAGGAATCAACGTTCGATACAACGTCGTCCCGGGAACATACAAGAGAAAAATGAAGCCATAGGCGCACCATTTCCAGCAATGAACTCGCTGATCCAGCACCGGCTCCCAACTGAGCTCTCTTTTGGGGCGGCGCAGAACGTAAGCGCCAATGAAGAGCAGCGAAGGAACGCCCAATAGCAGCAGCAGGTCGATGATCTTCTGAATTGAGTACATGGCAGGGTACTTAGAACGTCGCTCCGGAGCTCCTGGGCAAACGGGATGCCATCGACTGGATTCGTGGCCGGGACGACCCGCCAGGAGTCTGGATAGGGCTGTATCGGCCGCGCGACATGGAACTTGAACCACTGATTCGTCCATGCTCAATGGCCTACTCGCGCTCCTCGGCATAGCACGGCTCCCCAAAGAACCTAGAACACCGCTGGAGGAAGCGACGGGACTTTCACTCACAACTCCAGCGCAGCCACGGACAGCAGTGTGGCGATATCTGAAGATCAGATAGACGCGAACTCGCCTCGCTGCTATGCTGGTGAGCTAGGCGAGCGATCTGAGAGACAAGTGGCCTATGTTGTCACCCAACCGACCCTCATTTCGCATTGGCCAGAGTTGGACGATTTCGTTCGTTCAATCGGCCCGTTCTTAGCCTGCGCCTGGTGCGCACTGGAGCGCTCAAGGACCGTAAGCGGGCCTGTTGCCGCCGAGGGCTTGGCCTCAGCCGCACTCGATACGCTTGCCTCACTTCGCGTACTGCAGCGCATTCCCATCGCAGCCCCCAATTCCGGGGCGAGGTCCTTGTATGAGCCTCTGGCATGGACCTATCAGGCCGCTTGGTCACGTCAGGACGTGAGTCTGGAGGCCAGGTTGACCAGTACGCTTACCCGATGGGCTGCCGAATGCCCGTCCACTGCCAAACGGACCTTGGGAACCTCGCTCGCAGAGAGCGAAGCCCGTGCATACCTGGCCAACCTGCTACGCAAGTATCGGCTATCTCCCACGCTGGGCAATGGCCTGAGATCGACCCAGCTCCCGGAGTGGAATGCACTGAGCTTGGGACGCAAGAGGTATGTACTGTGGGCCGGCATGCGCAACGTTGCGTCGGAGTTCCTGAAAGCTGATCTGGACGAGGAGGCCGCCCGTCGGGTACTTGATCGAGAGATCAGCAGGAGATGCACTTGGCTCGTTAGCCGAATTCAATCGGGAGCACTTGACCCGACTGACTTTTGCTTCGTGCCAGGCCATGGCTGGCGTCAGCCGTTGATCTTGGACGTGGCAATGGAGACCTTTATCCCTCTGGGCAGACAGTACTGGCTGCAGCCAAGTAGCGACTGGAGGCTTTAGCGGATACTCTCCGCGCCGCGTCCACTAGTGGGCGCGCGACCCAGCGAATCCGGTGTCAGCGGTCAACTAGATCGCGTAGGTATCGGTGGCGCCAATAGCCAGGGCCTGGCCTTGAACGACTGATGAGCTCGCCACGCGTTTGATCTGGAAGGGCAACTACGAGCGCAGTCCCTGTGCCCATTGCTGCAGGAACTCCTCCTGGACAGCGGTCTCGATGGCACCCGGCCTGACACGTCGCACCGAGCAAATGGCAGCCTGCGCTGTTCGCTCAGCCCCTGACTGCAGTAGAAGCATCGCTGCGACAGTGCCGGCTCGCCCCAGCCCACCCTTGCAGTGGACCACAATGCGCAGGCCCGAATGCAAACTCCGAACGAGCATTGACCCCAGTACTGGCCATCGTTCGAGCAACCTCTGGTCAGGCGCTGCGCCATCCGTGATTGGAAGGCCATGCCATGAGATGCCCTGCCCTTCAACCACTTGAGGCAAGCACTCGATCCGCAACTCACTGAACTCCCACGGCTCGAGTAGCGTAATCAGGTGGCTGGCTCCCCAACACTGAATCACAGAGACATCCACATCGATGTCTCTCGCCCATGCCCCCGTCATCGCAACTTCTTGGTACTTACCTGGCGCGAAGGTCACACCAATTGCCCCTCCCCTTTCGCCAACCGGGAGTTCCGCAATAGCTAAAGGGTGGGTCAAACTTGTTCGAATCATGTCGGATCTCCTGAACGACGGCCCATTCCTATGTAGCAACCGGCCCTGCTGGCTGGAGGTGCTGCACCCGCCAAGCCACTCACTAAGCACACCAACTACAACGGAACAACAAATCGTTCCTTCAGCATCTCGAGGGCCACTTCCAAGCCGACGTCATCCGCGTCATATGGAGCGCCGAACAAAGAGACCTCAATCCAATAGCGCTCCTGCCCCGGATGGATGTAGTCCGAGTGATCGTCCAGCAACAGCGCTGCCCCCAGGATCGGAGACACATACCGGAGGTCCTTCGTTGCCCCTCCCCAGAATGTATATGGCAACTCAGCGAACCAACTTGGCACGCCCCCTTCCTCGACCAGCAGCCGCGAAATCCTGCGAAAAGCTGCCTCAGGGACCGTGGTGTAGATGACCAGATGCTCAAAGAGTTCATGAACGGCCTCAAGGAACTGATAGAGCCCTGGGCGTGGAATCTGGCTGACCGCATTTGAGATCAGCGTCCCCTCGAGATCGAGAGCAAGGATGGTCGGTCGCATTGAGCGCTAGGATCCTCATCAGCAGTTGGACACTTGGATCTGGAGCGTTCCGCGCTGCGCTTGATCATCGGACGCAGTTGCGGAACGCCAATGAGTCAGATATCTGAGAACTTCTCGGCTTGCTTAAGCTGATTCTCCAGAGACTGGATCTTTTCCCTATAGTTGGCAGCTATGTAGGGCTTGTCATTGAAGTCCAAAGCCGTCTGAGGAATTAGTTCGAGCTCGACTCGCGTTGAAGACGTTTGTCGAATTGCCAGTGTCGACCACGCATCATCACCTTTTACGAAGCCAACGTTGAAGCGCGCCGTGACGTCGTGGTTCGGCTTGAGGCCATCAATCGATCGGAAGTCGCTGTGCACCCGCGACTTTGCCGTGGGCTGAGCTTCGCCATTGATGTAGAGCGTCGCCGCCCAGCTGGCCTGGCTGAGCGCCAAAGTTGAGCTATTCGCAATTCGCGCCTCAATGACCGGCTTCGGGCCAAAGAAGCTGTCCTCGATCCGTAACGTTGCGCCACTCGCACGCACTCTTTCTAGTTCGGTGATCGTCGGCCGCTGCGCGTTGGCCTGCTCCTGCAGAGCAAGAATTTCTTTTGGATGGGCATCCCTAATCTGCTTGATGTGCCCCCTAACCACCTGTCTTATAGATGCATTCGGGTAGGCCTTGTTCAGCTCAGCCAGATCAAGGCCGGCAACGGCCCAGTTGAAGGCATCCCGCTCATGGGCACTCAGCTCGGCGTCGATTGCGTCAATCGACGCTCGGTATTGCTCCTGCGTGCCGTCAGTGACCATCTTCCTGTCTACTGGACCGCCGCAGGCGGCAACTAGGACCGTCAGAGCAAGCAGCAAGCCCTGCCTGCCCCAGCCAGCTGCGTCGCGTCGACATTGTTCTTTGATCATGCCCTTCCCCTGTCAATGAGAAGCACAGGATATCTGGTTTTTAGATATCGGAGAACTGGATATAGCTTCTGAAGCCGCTCAACCAGGGTGCGGCCGTGGCCAAGACAATCCATCGCAAGGAATACGCCGCCCTGATTGAGACCGTCAGAGACGCGCGCTTGGCTGCTGGCCTTACCCAAGTACAAGTGTCCAGCAAGCTGGGGCGCAGCCAGTCGTTCATTAGCGATGTTGAGACAGGGAAGCGCAGGGTTGACGTCGTGGAGCTTAGGGACATAGCGCGCCTGACAGGCCTATCCCTGGGCAAGCTCATTGCCGACTTTGAGAAGCGACTCAAAGACTGACTTTACTGAGCTAAGGCTCAGTCTTCTTCAGATGCGTACCGCTAGGCTCACACCTAGTGCCCACCCCACTCTCCCGCCCAACGAGCATGCGACCACTTTGAGCAAATGGCTTCTTACCAGTTCTGGCTATACAGGACTGGCTGGTCAAGTGGTGGCCTCCAGCGCACTATCCGAGCTAGCGGGGAGAGCATTCATAAGCCCTGTCGGCGCGCTTGACTGACGATTCCTTCGTAATAAGAGATTCAGCGCTTCAAGGAAATCCTTCTGGGGCGATCTCTTTGTACTGGCCATAGCTTAAAAGGCTCGGCATGCATTGCAGAACCAGCATGCGCATCTCCCCGCAAGAACACTGACCTCCACCCCGCGGCTAGCGTTGATACCTCTCCCTTGTTGACGCCACTTCAAGATAACGAAAGATCCTGGAGGCGCATCTCACGGCTCATCAACCATGGGACGCGGATGCTCAACGTCAACCAGCATGTCGACAGAACGCATGAACTTCAGAAGCACTGCGCCCAGAGGCTTGATGCGGGTGTAGGGCGAGCTTCCGATGCTAGAAGTGGGCAGGACTTCCGCCACGCATGCCGCTACCGGACTGATTGGCGCAAACTGCTTGAGAGTTGCAACCTCGCCGTGACAAACATCCTCCGGCACGTCCAGCAGCCCAAGAAACAGGTCGTCAATTGCGTCTTGAGTCGGCAAAGATCCGCCGAGCTCAGTCCCAGCCAGCTGCGCGAATGCTCCTTGCCTTGTCAGATCATTCACGAAAGCAAGATAGTGCGAGTGAAACTGGGCGAAGAATGTATCCACCCCACCTGTGCGAGGAGTCACCGGAAGCATGCACGGATAGTCATCTGCGAAGAATACCCCCTTCGCCGAATTGCTACTAAACGCGCTGGAATCCGTATTGCCAAGTGGAAACCCAACATCCTTTGGCAAGAGCGATCCCCTACGAAGCCTGACCACTCGCTGCTCCATCAACAGCTGGATTGCCGTGCATGCGTCGGGGCGCAATCCCCAAACAGCACAAAAACGAATAATTGCCCAGCGTAGTGCATCCCGGACATCTACTGCGGTCTCGAGCCTACCGCTGTCTATAGCTAACAGATAGTTACACGCACACAGGCCTATCGCGTCCAAGGAGCCACCTTCGGCCACGTTGAACATGGACTCCAAGGCATCTACCCGACTTGGCGCATAGCTGCTGAGGCCAGGGAGATTGTGATGAGAAGCCACCAGGCGTTCGGTGATGGACGGCATCAGTAGCCCAAGACGCTCCATTAGTGATCGACGTACGCCCCGCAATTGCTCCGCAGTGGGAGCCTCTGTGCTGCAGATCATCCAGATCGGATGCTCGAAGGCCTCCTTTGCAGCCGCGAACGCTGGATCCCCATGCACCGAGTCAATCAAGTATCCACCAGGACCGCGTAGCTTCCCTGGATGATGCCCCTTGCTGAAGAACCGGTAGAAGGATCGGGGACGACCGTTGGCCGCTTGCGCGTGTATATCGAGCCCAACTCTAGGCAAGAGCAACTGATCAAGATCATCCCAGGTCAGTCGATCGCCATGCAGCCTTCGCACAACGCAGGCCCACACGCTATTGCGGACGACCAGCGCCACGTCTGTTGGAATCTTGCCACGAGGCATACTTATGGATCTTCTGAAGCGGGACTAAAGAATCCCCTAGAACTGGCTGCAATTGTGCATGATGGGGCCCAACGGTAGCTAGGAGTTGCGTCATGCCTATCCAGAATCCAGAAGCAGCAGTCTCCACCGAACTCAGTCGCGAGCTGCTAGAGCGGCATGGGGAGCTCATGGGCGGCAGCGACCTCCAGCGGAACCTTGGCTTTCCAAACGGCCGCACCTTCGGCCGAGCCGTCCAGCGTGAACTTTTGCCGGTTCGCACCTTTCCGCTGCCAGGTCGGCGGGGGTTGTTCGCCAAAACGCGAGATGTCGCTGAGTGGCTGAACTCGCTGTAATTCCTGAGCACGCGAGCTGAGGCCGAAGCCAAAAGGCCCGCACCACTTCTGATCTGCTGAAACTCACCTGGGCGCACAGTGCGCCCCTGAACACGGCTTGACGCCAAAACTCCAGCTTCGAAGGAGGCATTTAGCCCCCCAGCCCATCAAATCTCCGACCCCGGAAATGAAATCGCCCCCGCAGCAACGGGGGCGATAGCCTCTCGCCGGAGCGAGAGGGGGTGAAGCTCTACGATAACGAATGTAGGCTCCCGCAATTCCGACTTCGTGTCAAGCGGCAAAGCTGCTTGAGCGGGCATCTGCGCGCTCCGACTGCCATCGTATGGCAATCGGCACGGCGCCCCATGCCCGAAATCCCCAATGACCCTGCTGGCCATTGCCGCCAGTACCGAGCCTCATTCTCCGAGGCCAACCGGGAAGTCGATCGATGAAGATCCAACACTCAGCTGCCCATGCATTGAGTCATCCCTCAATCGCGATTGCGCAGCGCCACTCCTCGACCATGCGAACTGCAGTTATCCACAAGGAGGCAGCATGAGCAACCACGCGACCAATCCCGTGAGCCCGTTCCAAGGCGTAGCGTCTGCACGCGCCTCCGACCCGCTCCACAATGGGACGGATCGACCGCTGGCCCCCCGTGAACTCACCGCTGGCCAGATCAAGAGGGGGGACATCTTCACCTTCTTTAGCCCGAAAGAGAACCGGACGGTTACCGTACACGGCCCCCTGCAACTCGCGCTTCGACTGCAATTGGAGTTTGATCCATCAGTGGCGGCCGTGACCGAGAGGCCTCGGTCCATCCCGGTAGGACTTGACAGCATGGAACTCCATTTCTGGTTTCAGAGGCGCGGAGGCCAGGAGATCTATGCAAACGTCATTCCGAATTCGCAGACAGTACCCGGCGTGGATGGCAAGCGTCGTCCTCGCGAGCTGGACCGGCTTCGTTCAGCAGCCAAGGATGCAGGCATCTCTTTGTGGCTAATCACGGAGGACGAACTCAAGGCGCCCGGCGGCAGGAATGAGCTCTGCTACCAACTGCTCGGGTTCTGCCAGTCAGCCAAGGATCTGGGGAGCAGCCTGGCGTTGCGACAGGAAATCGCCGCGACCATCGAGCGAAGCGGCAGCATCAGTGCAGATGAACTCATCCATGAGCTCAGGCACCACCCTCGAACTCACATTCAGGGGGTCGTGGCTGAGTTGCTTCACGTCGGATTTCTGGCGACCGATGCATTTCCTCGAATGACGGGGCGATCAAGGATCTGGAGGGCCGACCCATGAGTTCCAAGTTCAATGCCGTCGACCTCGAGTCGATCCGGGCAACTCCAAGGCCAAATGGGATCGTACTTCCAGCTGATCAACAGTCGGAATTTCAAGCCCGCCTGTCCGCACTCACCAGCGTCCTTGATGGGGCAACCTTGGTCGACGCAGCCCTTCGATGGGGCGTGCCGCGAAATACCCTCTCTCGAATGATCCGGACCGCACTGCTCTTCGACGAGAGCGGTCATCGAGTCGGATACCGAGCCTGCATTCCCTATGCGCGATTCAGCGTGTCAGATCGCAACAACTCGGTCGTCCCCGATAGTTCACATCCGTTCGCCATAGATGCTGTCCTGCAAGCGATCCCCGAACTCGGCGATGCAGTCGCAAGATTCAAGGGTGCCTTGCCAACACAGTCCAAAAGGAGCCCCGCGTTCGACAGGCTGCATTCCCAGTTCGTGAAGGTGCTGACTGGGAAGGGCTTTCAGGCCATGTATCCGCTCAACATCCGTGACAAGGGAAGACGAGCACTGACCTCCCTCATAAAGCGCATACGAGGCACAAAGAGCGAAAATGAGATGCTCTTGGCTGCGGATGAGCCTACTTCCACCCGAATCGAGAACCTACTCAGCATTCGGCCATTTGATCGAGTTGAGTACGACGAGCATTCCGTCGACATCGACGCATGGCTGGCCATGCCGATGGCGGACGGCTCATTCCGGCTAGAGAAGATTAGTCGGATCTGGCTACTGGCAGTTGTTGATGTCGGGAGTGGCGCCATCCTTGGATGGGAAATGGTGCTTGGCCGGAAGTACGAGCAACACGATGTAGTCAGCCTGTTCGCGAAGATCATGAGCCCCTGGCAACCAAGGGATCTGAGCACGTCGAACTTGAGCTACTCGACTAGTGCATGGATGCCGTCGATCTACCTAGTGGATGAGGTAGTGATGAGAAGCGCAATGATCGCAATGGACAACGACTCATCCCATCACGCCAAGATGACAGTCCGAAATCTCATTGATCATCACAAGGGAATCCTGCACTTTGGACGATCCGGGATGGGCGAAGGTCGCCCCTACATCGAGGCTCTATTCAAGAAGATTGAGAATGGCCTGCTGCGCCACATCGCCGGCGGCTTTGCTCCCGCAACGCAAGTGAATGAGCGTCAAGTCACTACAAAGCTTGACGGGAAAGACCACCCCATCCTCGTGGAGGTCTTGAAAGACCTCATTGACACCTATGTTACCTCGCACAATGTGACGAGCCGGTCCACTCGCGAACCCAGGTCGCCCAAGCGAATCATTGATGAGCATCTGGCATCCGGGGAGTGGGTGTGGCATGCACCTGGCACCGAAGATGACGTGAGAAACATGACCGTTAGGCGGATGAAGGTGACCATCAGAGGCTCCAGAAGGAGTGGTGTACCTCCCCTCGTCTATCTCGACCACGCAAGGTACAGGTCACCAACACTGTCTGGACAGTGGCACCTGATTGGGCAGTCATTTGACGCTACCTACGAAGACTGGCGAGACATTCGCAAGCTGACCCTCTGGAGAGGCGGTAAGCGTGTACTCACACTTCACGCTCTCGCCCCATATGCGAGCGTGGCCCACACGCTGTCGATCAGGAAGCGCGCGGCACGCTGGGCGAAGAGCGACGCGTCACGGGAGCCCGGTAACTACTGTGTAGCCGACAACATTGAGGCCTATCACGCAGCCGTCCGATCGGCGGCCGCTGGCGTCAGGGACAGCGCCTCGCTCATGGCAGCTGGCGATGTGCCCAAGCCACCTTCCACGACCAACAGTCAGGGGCAAGGCTCTCCACTGATGGGAATCCGCAGGGCCACGTTCAACACGAGGCTCCGCTGATGAAGGCCCCGGCGAGCCTTGAGAACCACCCAATGCACGCGCGACATCGCCCCAATATCCAGACTCTCCCCTTACTGCGAATGGCATCTGGCTTCGCCACGTGCCTGGAGTACGGGCGGCCGAGCCTGAGGATCATTGGCGATGGCCGGTGCGGGAAGTCAACTGCCACGCGAATACTTGAAACCACCACTTCTTGGCGACCATTTCCTATTGGATTCCTCCGGATGGTCGTCGGAAAACCGACTACCCCTAGCGAAGGCAACTTCTTCCGCGAGGTCATCCTTGGACTGGGTATGAGGGCAACAACCGTAGCCAGCCCACAGGATCTCCTCCTCAGGATCATCCGGGCAATTGAGCAGGAAGCCGCTAGAGCATCGGCCGACGTGGTCGTGATTGCGATCGATACGGCTGAGCAGCTCACGCTCAAGGACTATGCCCACCTTGCAAAGCTTCAGAACCACTTCCTCGGATCATCAGTGCAACCGTTTTTTCTCTTCATCCACCAGAGCAACAGCGTGATTGGAGGCGCAGACGATCTTAGTCAACTGGCGCCGCCACATCTGTATGGCCGATTCTTTGTCGACAGCCATCCTTTTACCGGGCTTCTCTGGGACATCCCGACGGAGGACGCTGACGTGCAGGACGCATGTGACGTCGCCTTGGCATTTCGCCAGCTTGACCAAGTTATGAGGTGGCCGGACGAGGGAGGAAAGACCTACACCGAAGCATTCGCACCCTATGCTTACAGCGTTGGCTGGCGCCTTGAGAAGGAGACCGAAGCGATACGCGAACGAATTGAGAACCTTGCCAATCAAGGCAACTATCCCGTTCCCAAGGATTGGCTCATGGCCTCCTTCAACCAGTTTGTCTACCACCTACTCACCAAGATCGCTGCTGGGCGCAACGATTTCGAAGGGCTTACTACCCAGCACATTGATGAAGCTCTCCTGCGCAGCGCATACGCCGGCTTCGAAAGCTCAAGAAATAGGGCCGTAGGCAAATGAGGAGCGGCGCTCAGCTGGTCGGAGGCAATCTCCGACTTGTTCCATACCAATCGGCATTTGGCTGCGTCGCGAGGCTATCGCGACTGAACCAGGCCAGGCGGGTCACGGAGTACTCACAGCTCCTCGGAATCAAGCCAAACAGACACATCAACCTGCTCTTGAGCCTGACGACCTCGCAAGTACAACAAGAGGCGCTCTCTACAACCCTTGGGATCGAGACTCCGCCCGAGTGGGACTTAGCGGCGTGGTATCCGTTCATGACTGACGACCCGAGACTGCCCTCCCATCTCAGGTTGAGGTACTGCCTTCCATGCATCAGACTCGGGTATCACACCACACTGCATCAGCTGCCCTGGATTTCCACGTGTCCTTGGCATGGCGTTCGCCTGCGCCAGAATTGCCCACGATGCAATGGATTTCCGGTGACAGTCGCCGGCACGCCCACGAAGTTGCTCACCTGTGCGTGCGGCTTTGACCTTATGAATGAGTCAGCTTCCGCCTTGCAGAGGCAGCCCCACCCCACTGCTGCGGCGTACTTACAGGCCTACCTCAACTGGTGCGCGGAGCAAAGGCGTACAAGTCGGCTGATCGTAACTCCAGGAACGCACATTGATCCCAGCAGGATTTCCAGCCTTGTGGACCTCCCTCCTGGCCTGGCGCTACGCCAGGCCAGGAGGGTCTGCAACGCTAAAAGGTACAGACTCACGACACACCTAGACCAACAATCACCACCAGCAGGCGCAGACACAGCACGACGCGCAAGCCATACGGACCTTGAGGACGACTCAGACCCAATCCTCCGTCACATTGACCAGAATGCGGCCAAAGGTTCCCGACGAGGTCGATCAGATCAGTCCTTTAGCCATCAAGGTGAGCGAATCGCCGGAGCTCAGGATCAGCCGGCTCCGGATGGATGGAGCAGCTACGCCGCGACGAGGTCAGGTGGGCGCTATCGAGGTATTCACCCCAACCACTTGAGCTTCGTAGATGAGCTCTTGGACAAGTTCAGCCATTCCAGCCCACGACTGGTGGGCAACGCGGAATTCGATCTACGAGTGAGATTGGCGGTGCTCGCCCAGGGCTACGCGGAGGGCATTCTCCTCTCGGAGCATGAGGGCAACTTGAGCGCGCTTCCGGAGCGCTATAGATCGCCCGCTCCTATTGCAATTTTGCACACGAGCCATCCACCTGAATTGCGCGTGGCGTTCGGATAGCACAACCCTGAGCAAAGGCATCGATCACCCTTCCCTAGATTTCTGACGCGCGGCTCCGCTGCCGAGATGGTGAAGCCGCCTGTTTGCGCCTGGAAATGGACAGATGGGAACTTGCCCCCCCCCTGGATGGGCCAGCGCCCTAGCCTTGCCGTCGACCGACTTGGCCCGCGTCGTGAAGGCTTTGGGTGCCAGCCCTCGGCCTGCCCAAGTCTCCCCGATGGGTTGGGGGCCACTCTGCCGGGCTCTCGACCTTACAGCACCCAGTAGCGACCTTCTGGGCACGCGCCGGCTTGACGTCGATGACCTCCCCGATCGAATCGGCCCCATCTATCCACCCCTCCCCCTCGCCTAGGGCCGGAAGATGGAATCTCGTTGACCAGAAATCCATGCTGAGCGCCGGTATTCGGTCGAGCAAGACTTGAAACTGAGGCGGCGACTGGCCGCTGAGAATACTCTTGCGTGGACTCATCGAACCATCGCCGCCAATTTGCTCAGGATTACCGAGGACGACCCGCCGCGCGCTTGCGCGATGGCCCAGGGCGTCAGGCCTGCAGTCGCGCAGTCGCGCAGGAAGCCTGCTTTCGGAAGACGCCTCTGGATTTCACCCGTCTCGTGACTAGGTCGAGGCGGACTCAGTGAGGTCACTTTCTTGGCACAATTTACAGATGCTTCAACTTGGGGCGTCACGCGCCCGACTTGTGCAACACTCGGTGTCAGCGAGCCAGCGCGATGCATGCTCGATCGCAGCCCTCCCCCCCCCTATTCCGCGTCCAGCCCGCAACGCGAAGCGGGACTGACCGAAAGGCCGAAATTCGTCGCCGAAAGA
>NZ_JASJSQ010000082.1:0-21629 GCF_030236855.1 Stenotrophomonas maltophilia group sp. Smal13 | reverse complement strand
ACCCACACCCCCATCAAGGCACTCCCCGCCAGCAGACTCAGCCACACCCGCCCAACACTACGGGCGCTGAAAACGCCCACAGCAACGGCAATCAACAACACGAACCCCAGCAGTGAACTGGCCAGGACCGAAACGGACGTCCTCACCCCCACCAGCACGGGCAACAACAACGCCAGTGCCGTGGCAGTAACGGCGGTGAACAGGTATCCGCCCAGCGAGGCGGCCAGCACTCGGCTCGCCACCTGCCAGCGATAGGCCGGTTCCCGCCTGGCCGGAGGCTTGGCAGGGCGCGCCGCCTCCTGCGCCCGGGGCCAACGGCGCTGCAGCATCAGGGCCATTCTTGCCAGCATCAGCCCGAATGCCAGTGCGACCAGCTCCACGCCGGCCTGCTGCCATGCGCCCCGCTGCAGGTACATCAGCAGCCCCTGCCCGGTGGTTGCCAGATTCACCAGCGGCAGCGCCAGGCACAGTGCTGCGGCCAGCCACAACTGCTCGATCCAGGCCAGGCGCGGTGGGCGCCACAGTGCGTGTAGCACCGAGGCCACGCAGGTCAAAAGGAAAATGCGTATTTCCCAAGCACTGCGATCGCTCATTTCCAGCGGCAGCAACCGATTGCCATGCAGGTAGACGATGCTTGCCAGTGCCACCCCAGCCAGCGATGCTACGTTGAAGGCTTCCGCGCAGCGGTAGATGCCCGCCGTGGCCGCGCCGAACTCATGCTCGCTGCGCTTGCGCCGCTTGATGGAGAACAGCAGCGTGCCGATGGCGATCATCGCCGTGCCCAGCAGGCCGCTGATGAAGTACAGCCACTTCATCGGCCAGCCGCCGAAATCGGCCTTGTGCAGAGCTTCGATGGTTTCGTGCACCTGTACGGCGCCAATGGCATGCGGATGTGCGCCATGCTGTTGCAGCAGCGTGCCGCTGGCAGCATCGAACGCCGCCCGGCTGGCCTCGGTCAGGAGATGCCTGTCCGCGCCCCCCTCCGGCTTGCGGCCGATCACCTCCACCACGCTGTGCACGGTGCCGGGCGCCTGGATCACGATCAATGCCGGCGGCTGCCCGCTGATGGCCTGCGCGCGTGCCAGCAGGTGCCGCAGGTCTGGCAGTTGCGCGGTGGATACCAGGATGCCTGGCGGAGCCGGCTGTGCAGGCGCCAGCTCGGCTTCGTAGCGCGCATAGGCGTCATCGGCATCGCCATAGGCCGCATGCACCGGCCACGGCAGATAGCTGCTGTAGAAGAAGGTCAGCCCCGTGTAGCCGATCATGAACAGGAACGGCAGGGTCAGCACGGCACTCAGGTTGTGCGCATCCAGCCAGCTGCGCTGTCCCTTGCCCGGGCGAAAGGTGAAGAAATCCTTGAAGATGCGTTTATGCACCACCACGCCGGACACCAGCGCCAGCAGCATGCAGGCCGTGATCCAGCCCACCAGCCAGTAGCCGGCCATGCCGCCGTGCAGGGTGTAGTGGAAGGACATGAAGTGGCGCCCGCCTTCGGTTTCCCGAAGGCGAGGTGGAGGCCGTGGCATGCCTGTGCTGGTATCCACCCAGCGTTCGTGCGCGGTGCCGTCGCCACCCTCCCATGACAGCTCCAGTGTCCAGCCCGGCTGGGCAGGCCAACGGATCTGCCACGCCCGGGCATCGGCGGCGTTGGCGGCCAGCCAGTGCTGCGCACGTACCGCCTGCGTTGCGGTGTCCACCGCCGGCGAGGAGGCTGGCACGGGGCCGGCCTCCATCCATCGCGTGATCGGCTCACGGAACACGCTGAGCGTGCCGGTCAGGAAGATCGCGCACAGCAGCCAGCCACAGGTCAGGCCGCACCAGGTGTGCAGCCACGACATGCTCTGCCGAAAGCCCGCTTTCATGCCTGCCCCGTGGCGGGCAGGCCGTTGCCCCGCCGGTTGCGGAAGGTCACAGCGAGCCGCGCAGCGTCAGCATCACATTGCGGGGTTCGCCAAAGAAGTTGCCGCGGCGGATCTGGCTGATCATCGCGTAGTAGCGGGTGTCGAACAGGTTGGCCACGTTGACGCCCACGCTCCAGCGCGGATTGATCCGGTAGCCGGCACGCAGGTCCCACACGGCACGTCCCGCTGCGCCCATGCGCCAGTCCGGGTCGTCGTAGGCCGGATAGGAATAGCTGCTCTGTGCCGATACACCACCGCCCACGGAGAACGCGTTCCACTTGCCCGGCAGCTGGTAGGACGTCGACAGGCGCAGCAGGTGGCGAGGCGTCTCGGCGCTGATGGTCGCGCCCTCATCGTCGCGGCTGGTGACGTGGGTATAGCCCGCCATCATCTGCCAGCCCGGCGCCAGTTCGCCGCTGGCCTCCAGCTCAAAGCCCTTGCTGCGCAGCTTGCCGCCATTGCGGTAGCAATCGGACGACGCCAGCGAGCCACGGCAGCTGCCCGGGTCGGATTCGTCCACCACGGCGTTGCCGGTCTTGCGGATGGAGAACACCGCGGCGGAGACATTCAGGCGGCCATCGTTCAACTCACCCTTCACGCCCAGCTCGTAGTTGGCGCCGATGGCCGGATCCAGCACCGAGCCGGACGCGGTGACGTACGAGCTCTGCGGCTGGAAGGTATCGGCGTAGCTGGCATAGACCGACCATTGCGGACCCAGGTCGTAGACAAGGCCGGCGTACGGGGTGAATTCGTGCTTCTGTTCGTAGTCGCGGCTCTTGGCGCCGGTGAAGCCATCGCTGGACTGGTACTTCACCCAGCTCAGCCGGCCACCCAGCGTGAGGTGCAGCGGTTCTGCCAGCTGCAGGCGCAGGTTGCTGTACACGCCGCTCTGCTGGGCGCGGGCGTTTTCTGACCAGTCCCACGCGGGCTGCAGCGGCTGCGCAATGGCGCTGTGGTCGGGTGCGTAGACATCAATCGGCACGTCGATGGCCAGGTCCGCCGAGCTCTGGCGGGTACGCTGGCGCGACCACATGGCGCCCAGCAGCAGCTGATGGCTGCGGCCGAAGGCGTCGAAACTGCCGGTGGTGTGCAGGTCGATGCCATCACTGCGCACGCGCGAGCGGTTGAAATAGATGTCATAGAAGCGCGAACCGATACCGGTGGCGCGGTCCACCCCGCCCAGCGGAACTGCAACACGCTGGTCCAGGTCCGACTCGGTGCGGTTCACCGACAGGCGTGCCTTCCAGCGTTCGTTGAAGCGGTGCTCCGCCTCTGCAAAGGCTTCGTCGACGGAGCCCTCCTGCCGGTTCCAGTCCTGGATGAGCGAGGTGGAACGCTTGATGTCCAGCGCACCGCCATCGGTGTAGCGCGGCAGGCCGAACAGCCAGTAGCCGTCGGTGTCACTGGCCTGATGGCGCAGGCCGAAGGTCAGCGTGGTATCCGTGCCCAGATCGGCGTCGATCACCCCATAGGCCACCGGCGTCTTCGATGAGGTGCCCCGCTGGAAGTAGTCTCGGTCCTGATAGGCGGCGACCAGTCGGCCGCGCACGCTGCCGGTAGCATTGAGCGGGCCACCGCCATCCACCTCGACGCGGTAGTTGTCCCACGAGCCCACGGTTGCGGCCAGATCCAGATGAGCCTGGTCGCGCGGGCGCTTGCGCACCATGTTGATTGCTCCGCTGGGGTCGGCTGCACCCAGCATCATGCCACCAGCACCGCGCAGCACTTCAACGCGCTCCAGTACCGCGGTGTCGATCGGCAGCCAACCCACGGGGGCATAGACGATGCCGGCCACGCCGTCGACCAGATAGTTGCTGTCGTCCACGGTAAAGCTGCGGATCGAGAACTTGTGGTTGCCGAAGTTGCGGGCGGTCTTGGTCACACCCGTGGTCTGCGCCAGGGCCTCGTCCAGCGTGGTGAGGTTGCGGTCGTCCAGCTGCTGGCGGGTGATCACGCTGACCGACTGCGGGGTCTGGCGGATGCTCTGCCCCAGCTTGCCCAGGCTCAGTTCACGTGCCGTGTAAGCGCCATCGCTTGGGGCATTGGCGGTCACGTTCACCGTCTGCAGGGTGGTCTGGGCATCCTTGCTGCGCGCAGGCGCTGCTGCTTCCTGGGCCAGGGTGAACACGCCCGGACGGGTGGCATTGACACGCACGCCACTGCCCTCCAGCAGGCGCGCCAGTGCTTCCTGCGGCGTGTAACTGCCGGTCAAGGCCGGAGCGCGACGGCCCGCCACCGCCGATTCGCTGAACAGCACCTGCTGCCGGGACTGCTCGGAAAAGCGGCGCAGTGCGGCATCCAGCGGTTGCGCCGGAATATTGAACTGCACGCGTGCAGCCGGCTGCGACTGTGCAATGGCCGGCGCTGCCAGCGCGCTGGAAATGCACAGTGCCAGCAACGGCAGCCGCTTGGCGTGTACCCCCGTAGAGAACGCGCCAGCAACAAGTGCGCGCTTGATCTTCATGTACCCCATTACCGCTCCATCATGCTTGGCCGCTACTGGCCTCACTGGGGTAAACGGAAAATAGCGGTGGGGTGGGAACCCGCGCCGGAAGAAATATTCGCTCCGGCGTCAGCGGGTCACAGGCCGTTCGTCGATGCGATAGCCGCCCTGGGCATTGCGGGTCACCTGCACCGGCAACAGATCCGGCAGTGCTTCCAGGAAGGTGGCCGGGGCATCGGTGGCTGCGTAGCCGGAGACCGGCAGGAACTTCAGCCCTGGCTGGCCCAACGTGACGGGATGGCCCAGATACTGCCCGACCTCCTGCGCCACTTCGTCCAGCGGGGTGCGCCGGAACACCAGGCGTCCATTGCGCCAACCGCCAATGCTGTCTGCGCTTGCGGCGATGGGGCGATAAGCAGCGGTGAGCGTGGTAACGGCCAGGCCCTGTTCGGCGCGCAGGCTGACCGGCGAGGCACCTTCGGCGCGATCCGGCTGTACTCGCACGTGCCCATGCAGCACCTTGACCACGACTTCGCCCGGCCCATTGCGCACATTGAAGGCCGTGCCGACCACCGTCACCCGGCTGCGCTGGGCATCCACGGTGAAGGGCCGGTCGGCCGCCGGGGCGACCTCGAAGAATGCCTCGCCCTGGCTGAGCACCACTTCACGGCGGGATCGATAGAAATGCACGGCCAGCGTGCTGCGTGCATTGAGCGAAATCCGTGAGCCGTCCGGCAATTGCAGATCACGTATCTCGCCCGCGCCGGTGGCCACGTCCTGTACGTAGCTGGGCGCGGCGTACCAACCGTAGCCGACGTACCCCAAGGCCAGCATCGCCACGGCCGCAGCCGCCGCAACGCGTGGCAGGCGCCACGATCGTGCACGCCGCGCCGCCCTGCCCCGCCGTAGAGCGGCAGGTGCAGGTACTGCTGGGGTGATCACCGTATGCGCGTCCGAGGCCAGTACGGGGCGTGGCAGCTGGCCCAGGTCGTGCCAGGTTCTGGTCACATCGGCGAACGCCTGTCGATGTGCTTCGCTCCCGGCCAGCCAGTGCTGCAGGGCCGCCTCGTCCTTCGGTTGCCAGTCCGCATCCTGCCGCCGTACCAGCCACGCGGCCGCCGCCTCATGCAGGGCAAACGGGTCGGAACCTGCGGGAGAAGGGAGATCGGTCATCGGCAGGGAAAATCAGCATCGATGGCAGGCGCCAACGCCTCGCCCGCCTTGGTCGGACGATGCAGTTCCTGCATCTGTGCCAGAGACGCATAGCGTACCCGCACTTCGCAGTAGGCAACCGCTCGCGACAGGTGCTTGACCACCATGCGGCGGGAGATCTGCATGCGAGCGGCCACGTCCTCCTGGGTCAGCCCATCGAAGCGGCAGAGCACGAAGGCTTCGCGTTGACGTTCCGGCAGCTCGGCCAGTGCCTCTCGAAGGCGTTCCAGGCGCTGCCGCTGGGCGCTGAACTGCAACGGGCACTGTGATTCATCGCTGGTGATGGCCTGGCCCGCATCCTCGGCATCTGCCAGTGGCAGGGTCTGGAGACGGCGGCCTGCGGTGTGCTCACGATACTCATCGGCCACGGTGTTCATCACCGTTCGCCGGAAATAGGCGCCTTGCTGGTCGCACGAGGCCAGTGCAGGGTTTGCCGCCAGCCATTTGACTGCACCGTCGTGCAGGGCGTCCTCACCGTCCGCACCTCTGACACGCGCAAGGCTGCGCAGAATGGGCCCGCGCCAGCGGGCATAGGCTTTCGCAAGGAGGTTCCCGCCCATTGGCGAGGCGTCTTCCGGAATGCCCGCCTCCGTGGACGAGGCCCGATCCGCGTTGCTGCCCGTGCCCCGGCCTAGCGTGGACACATCACCCTCAGGGCAAATGCCAGCGGTCTGCACAGGTGGGGCGGGGAATTCACGTCGGGAGCCGGAGTTCTGGCCGCCATAGGCGGCGGAAGGAGTGGGATGTCGCAAGTGTAGTGAGAGTCATTTGCAATTGGAACTCCCTCCCCCCTCCCTTTCCTGCAGCCGCGGTTCGGATGAGGCCTGGGAACCGGGGTGAAGCGCACGGCAGTTGCGCTCTCCGGGAAGCTGCCGTGATCGCACCATTGGCGCGATGAACTCCACCGCCTCAATCGCGAACCGGCCTGCAAGCGCCTTGGCGTGACCGTCCGGGGTGTAGCTTTTCCGGATGTCCCTCATATCGGCTTCGTCGGCGAGCAGCAGCAGTGCTACCTGCCTGCCAGTGCCTGCGTCGATCGCCTCGATCTCGAGGGAAAGCTGCCCCTTGCTCACCGGTCCCATCAGGACCGATGTGGCAATGTTCAGGCCGACAGACACCTCCTTCACCGAGGTGATCCTTGCAAGCAGCAACAGCCCCGTTCCCGGCCGCCCTGCCCCACTCCAGCCCAGGCGCCTGTCGATCTGCCGCTGCAGCTGACTGCTTACGGCAGCCTTGAGGCGATCACCGACGCCCGGGCTCAGCGTTGCAGCCACCTCCGGCATCAGCAGGACGGGGGCGAGAGTCACCGTCTGGAAGTGCCCGTGCGTGCTACCCGCTGGCAGGATCTCCATCCGACGCTCCCCGTGGATGCTGAGACCTGCATAGGTCCTGGCCTGGTTTGACCTGACCACATGCACCGGACTGCATGCGGCCAGCAACAGCATTCCCACTCCTGCGAGGAGCCGCGGAACCCGCCGCCACAAGCTGCCTTTCGCGACGCGTCCGGAACCGGATGTTCTGGCCAGAGTGGCAGTTCGATCGCCGCCTGATGAATGACTACGGCAGCAGGGAATTGCAGAGTGCATGACTTTCGCAGGTTGAGTGGAACGGAATCAATCGAGGTCGAACATCCCCCATGTGCGGGGCTCGCCTTGGCCGGTCCGGAATGCAGGCCCGACGATTGCAGGGTGTCGGCAATCACCAATGCAACATGTGCTTCGGATCGAACAGCACGCACGACACTGCCATGATGATCACGACAAGCACCGCGAATCCTGTGGCAATGGCGCCTCTGAGAAATCCAATTCGGATGAGGATGTGCTTCAACAGGGCCACCTCGCCAAGCAGCAGGACAAAGAGAAGTCCTGCTTGTGCTGCGGCAAGCAGCGCATAGACCAGTGCCCAGCACCCCCATGCGATGGCCGCCACACGAATGACGGACGCCGGAACGTCCATCAGCAGCCCCACCACGATCAGCATCGTCACCGCAATGGTGATCGTGCGCATGTTCTCAGCCACGTTCTTCAACGTGGCGCCTTCCCGCGCCAATCGATCGACCTCAAGGAATCTCGCCGCGAGTTTCGATTCAAACAGCCGTATGCGCTTCATGGTTCTACCCAGGTGAAGGAGGGGTGGCTGGAGAGGACTGCACACGCACTGGTGCAATGGACTACAGACGCGCAACCACCACCGGCAGCACGGCCCGGCGGCAGCCCCGACGTCATTGGGTGGCCCGGTCTCTACCGATGGCTACCCGCCGTACTGGAACCAGGGTGGATGCTGTCTACCTGGATTCCCGGAACTCGGTTGGCAGGCAACCCGCCCAACGCTTGAATGCGCGGCGGAATGCACGGGCGTCGGAGTATCTAACCGCGTCTGCAACTTCGGCGATGCTCAACTCTGAGTTCAGCAGGAGATCGCGGGCCCGCTCATACCGGGCCTCATCGCGGAGTTCCCGATAACTCGAATCCTGGCGATTGAGCCGGCGCCTGAGCGTTCTCTCGCTTACATTGATCAGGCTTGCGAGTTCGCTCTGCCGGGTGGTCGTCTCGATGTCGCACCGCAGGTGGCTCGACAGCGATTCGACAATTTCATTGCGCACGCCCCGCATTGGCAGCAGCGTGTCGAGCTGGTCGCGTACGATCTTCGAGTTGATCCGGTCGAAGCCTGGCAGCCGCACACTCAACCAGTGTGAGTCGAAGGTCAGGCGGTTGATCCCTGCATCAAAGCGCACCGGGCACTGGAAGAACCGCCGGTAGACGTCCGGATCGGAGGGCTTGGGTAGGGAAAAGTCGACCCGTAGCGGTGCAAACGAGGGGCCAATAAGGTACCTGCTGACGGCGACGAACCCAGCGAATGCATCCTCCACAAGAACGGATTCCAGCTGGATATCAAAGCGCCGGAATCGGACCTCCATCCGGATTTCACGACCCGCTTCCTCGATCGTGTGAATCAGCATGGCGCCGATTGCCTGCTGGTGGCTGAGCCCATAGTTCAGGGCTTCTCCATAGGTCTCGCAGGTGAGCATCGCCAGGCCGGGAACACCCCAGGAGATGGGTGTCTGCCGGGCTCCCAGGGCGAGGCCCAATGCAGGTTCGTCCAGCAATCGCTCTGCGCGCATGAACAGCTTGCGCATCTGTCTGTAGGACAGCCTTACATCTCTCATCGAGAGATCGCGGTACGTGAAACCAAGCCCGCGGCATAGCTCTTCCGGCGAGAAACCCCGTTCTTCAACGAGCCCAAGGATGGCCCTGGCTCCGGTCGGCACGATTTCTGCGATCTGCGATTCGTGCGTTGAGCCTGGATCGTCGGAGGGGTTCAGAGACGTCGCGTCCAACGCGAGTTCCTCACCGGGCTCACGCCAGTCCATGGAGGTCGGCAGATTCTTGGAGATGGCAGCCATCACGTTTTCGAAGGAGCGTTTCGCAGTCCCCATAGTCATCCCGTGGGGGACTGATTTCAATGCAGGAGACCACGCGTGGCCTAAACGGCCCCCCGCGTGTCCGGTAATGCTCCTGATGGGTCCGGATGATGATCCAGCGTCGATGTGACTGACTGGCTTCAGGTGGGACTGCGTTGTCCGGATGGCCGCTTTGAGTGCGCCGCCTGTCCCAGATGACCTGTACGAGCCCCGGCATGTCCGGAAGTGTCCTGTTCGTGGTCCAGGTGTCCCCCTAAATTTACGCCGCCTGCAGACCTGACCACACCTCGCTGGTCTGTGGAACTGACCACCCATACAAGGAATCGAACGTGAAAACCCATATGACCTGGTCATTGGTGCCTCGTCTCAGCGCGCTGGCCATTGCCCTGTCCGCGATGACGGGATGTTCCGATACACCAGAGAGCGGGACGGCAGAAGCCCGCACCGCGTATGTCGCCTCCGTTCGACAGGCTGCTGGCGATCAGCGCGCTTACATCGGCACCGTGCGTGCCACGCAGCGAGGACAGCTGTCCTTCCCGGTCTCGGGAAAGGTCTCCGCGGTACTTGTTGAACCGGGTGACGTTGTACGCAAGGGACAGGTGCTTGCTCGACTGGATCCGGTCCCCTTTGCAGCGCAGGAGGCGTCCGCTGCCGGCGACGTCGCACGCGCGCAGGCCGCACTGGACGAGGTCCAGCGACGCGTCGAGCGACTGGATGTTGCGCAGAAGGCTGATGCGCTCAGCCCGGCGGAGATGACCGCCGCGAAGGCCGAACTGGCGGCTGCGAATGCGGCCGTCCGCAATGCCCGCGCGCAGCACGAGCTCGCCGGCTGGTCACAAGGGGAAGCCACGCTGAAGGCAACGTTTGACGGAGTCGTGGCTGCCCGAAACGTTGAAGTTGGACAGTCCGTGGGCCCCGGCGCTGTTGCCATCCAGGTCGATGGTGCGGGCCGCGAGCTGTCTGTCGCGATTCCGGGCACTGCTCCCCTGGCTGTTGGGCAGGTGGTCAACCTGATCAGCGGCTCGGACACCGTGGCGAGCAAGGTGCTCCGTGTCGACGGCCGTGTTGATGCAGGCGGCGTGCGTACCGCATACATCGCAGTGCCCGAGGCGGCGACCGTGGGTTCGACCTGGTCGGTCCGGATCACAGGAACGGATACAGGCCCAGCCAGGCTTCAAGTGCCATTTCGGGCTGTTCTGCCGTCTGCCGTTGGCGGCAAGGGCCAGGTGCTTCGGCTGGCAAAGGATGGCAAGACGACCGAGCTGGCGGAGGTAGATCTGGGTCAGTATCACGGTGACTGGATCGAGGTGAGCGGGCAGATTTCCGCCGGTCAGCGCGTCGTGGTTGCGGGTGCCAAGGCCATCCGCCCGGGCACGCAGATCAAGCCTGTCGACATGAAGATGGGATCAGAACAATGAGCCTCTCCTCATTCTCATTGGCGCGTCCCCGCCTGACCCTGCTGGCGATCGTAGCGATCGTCCTCACCGGCCTCATTCTGGCGCTCGACTTCCCGTCCACTGAAGAGCCCCCAATCACCATTCGCACGGCGACGGTACTCAGCTTCATGCCGGGCGCCGGCGTGGACCGGGTCGAGCAGCTGGTCGCTCGCCCGATCGAGGAGAGCATTCGTGGCATGCCGGAGGTCAAGCGGATCCGGACGACTGTCCGTCCAGGCTTTGCGTTCACCTACGTTGATCTCTATCCCACCGTGGAATCGGAGAAAATTCCCATCGTGTGGCAACGGTTGCGCTCACGCATGGGGGACATCCAGAGCCAGCTTCCCGAGGGAACGATTGGCCCGGTCGTGGACGACGAATTCGGTCGGGTTGCGGTGATGACCATGGGCCTGACCGGCGATGGCTATAACGCAGGCGAGCTCCGGGCAGAAGCCCGCCGCCTGCGCGATGAACTGTTCCGGCTGCCCGGGGTGGAACGTGTCTCGCTGCACGGCGTGAGGGACGAGCAGGTCCAGATCATCCTGGACGTGCCTTCCCTGGCTGCGCGTGGGCTCAACCCCAATGTGATTGCCGATGCGGTTTCCAGGCGCAATGTGATTGCGCCGGCGGGCTACGTCGAGATCGGAGGTTCGGAGATCACGCTCAACGTGAGCGGTGACGCCGACAACCCCTCCCAGTTGAAGAGCACGCCGATACCGCTGCCGAAGGGTGGCTCGGTGCCGCTGGGTGCCCTTGCGCGAGTGGAACGGGTGACCCAGGACCCGCCGATGACGGGCGCATTCGTCAATGGCACGCCGGCCGTGGTGATAGCGGTCTCCATGGCGCCAGGACTCAACGTAGTCAGCTTCGCCGATCTGTTGCGCGGCGACGTTGAACGGCTTTCGGAAACGCTGCCGGCCGGCATGCAGCTTGTTCAGATCACGGATCAGGCCGAGGTTGTTTCCACCCAGCTGCTGCGTGTTGCCAAGGTTTTCCTGGAGACCCTGGCCATCGTCATGGCGGTCGTCGTGCTGTTCCTTGGAATGAGGACCGGCCTGATTGTCAGCGCCATCGTGCCGACCACGGTGCTGGGGACGATGGCAATCATGAAGATTCTGAACATCGATCTGCACATGATCTCGGTGGGTGCAATCATCATTGCCCTGGGCCTGTTCGTTGACAACGCGATCGTGGTTGCCGAGGACATGGAGCGGCGGCTCTCGCTGGGTGAGTCGCCGGACCAGGCTGCCGCTCACGCAGGCAGCACGATGTTCGTGCCGCTTCTGGTTTCTTCGCTGGCGATCATCCTCGCGTTCATGCCGCTGGCCATCTCCAGCACGGAAACCGGCGAGTATCTGCGCAGCCTCGGCATCGTGATGGCCATCGCGCTGCTGTTGTCGCTGGTCATCGGCGTTACCCTGATTCCGCTGCTGTGCAAGTACTTTGCCCATCATCATGCCGAACTCAGCCGCACCGCACGCGCGGTCGAGCGGCTGACGGGCTGGTACCGCGGCAAGGTCCGCTGGATCCTGGGGCACAAGGCCATCTACATCGGCGTAATGGTTGCACTGCTGGCAACCTCCGGCTGGTTGTTCACCACTGTCCCCAATGAGCTGATGCCGCCGTCCGAGCGCCATCAGCTGCAGATGGCCATCGAGCTGTCCCCGGATTCCAGTCCGGCCAATACGATGGCGGTTGCTCACCAGATCAGCAAGGTACTGGCCGACGAGAAGCTCGTTCCGGAGATCTCCAGCCACGCCCTGTACATGGGCGATGGTGGCCCACGCTTCATTCTGGCACTCAATCCCCCTACTCCTGCAGGACACCGCGCGTATGCCGTGCTGTCACTTGCGAAGGGCGTCAAGCATGAAGCGGCCATTGAGCGGCTGCGTTCTGTGATGGCTACACACTTCCCTGATGTGCGGGTGGAGCCCAAGCGGTTCTCGATGGGGTCTTCGGATGCCGGCGTAGCGACGTTCCGCATCTCCAGCAGCGACGGCGCACATCGGATTGCCGCCGAGAAGCTGCTGCGCACGCTGCAGGACACGCCGGGGATGGTGGATGTATCCAGCGATGCCGAACGCCAGGTTGTCCAGCTTGATGTGGACGTCGATCAGCCCAAGGCCCAGGCCGCAGGCATCAGCAGCGCGGACATCGCCAAGAGCATGGACATGCTGCTGACCGGCGCAACGATCTCCCGTTATCGTGAGGGCGACACCGTTCTCCCGGTCATCCTCCGCGGAGAGGCGGCACTGCGCACGGATATCGGCCAGCTTGAGGCACTCCCGATCCAGAAGGCGGATGGCAGCGGAAGCGTGCCCCTGGGCCAGGTGGCCAAGCTTCGGTTGGCGCCGCAGCTGTCTTCAATCCAGCGAGTGAACCAGACGCGCGCGGTCACCGTGCTTGCAAAGAGCTCCGAGCTGACGGCCCAGGGGATCGCGGACAAGGTCGAGCCACTTCTTTCCGAATTCCGCAAGCAGGGCGTGCGGGTTGAACTCGGTGGCGAGATCGAAGAGAGCAAGAGTGCCAACGAAGGCATCGAGAAGCTGCTCCCGCTCTGCCTTGCTGCCATGTTCCTGTTGTTCGTATGGCAGTTCGAGAGCATCCGCAAGAGCTTGATCGTCCTGGCGAGCATTCCGTTCGTGGTCATCGGCGCGACCTTGGCACTCAAACTGAGTGGCACCAGCCTGACCTTCATCGGAACACTTGGGCTGCTCGCACTTGCCGGCATCATCGTCAACAACGCGATTCTGCTCATCGATGCGATCGACGAAGGCCAGCGCGATGGCTTGCCTCCTCTCCAGGCTATTGAAGAGGCTGCGGCCAAGCGCCTGCGCCCCATCGTCATGACCAAGATGGTCTGCATTCTCGGCCTTGTCCCGCTGCTGCTGTTTGGCGGTTCCATGTGGACCAGCATGTCGATCGTGATGATCGGCGGCCTCGCCCTTGGAACGCTGATCACGCTGGGTCTCATTCCAGCGCTGTATGCCGCGCTCTACCGCATTCACCCGACCGAGGAGGCATGATCATGGCTATTGGAAATCGAGTTGCCTGCCTGTCGATTGCTGTGCTTGTGGCCCTGTCTTCTGGCTGCGCCTCTGTGGCTCCCAGGACCGAGATCCCTGACGCCGCAGCCCGGCATCATGTGGGCCAGGCCCCCACGCCGGCGGCGCTGGATGCGGATGTCCTGCCCGGGACGCCCAACAGGCAATGGTGGAAGGACTTCTCCGACCCCAACCTGGATGCGCTGGTCAGCCTGGCCATGCGCGGGAATCATGACCTGAAGTCTGCCCTTGCCGCCGTGGTGGAAGCGCGGGCGCTGGCAGGCGCGGCGCGCAAGGACTATCTGCCGAGCGGTGCGCTGCAGGTCAAGGCCGAAGCCATGCAGTCCGCCCAGATCGAAGCGGATCCCTATCGCCAGGATCTTCCCCGGCCGCCTTCCCAGAGGCTGCTGTCCGCTGGACAGATGTTCTCCTGGGAACTGGACCTGTTTGGGCGCATTGGCACCGCCGCAGCCATGGCCGATCGCAAGGCCGATGCCGCGGCGGCTGACGCGAGATCAGCTGCCGCAGTGCTCCAGGCCGAGGTTGCGAAGAACTACTTCCTGCTCAGGATGGACCAGATCAACCTGTCCTCTCTTGAGCGGGAGGTTGAGCTGAGCAAGGCGCGCGTTGTGCGTGTGAAGGCCCGGTATGCGGCCGGGCTGGTCGATCGCAGGGAGGCACTTGCGGTCGAATCCGAACACGCCGAACTGGTGGCGCAGGAGGCGGCAACCGCTACCCGGCTGCAGGCGGACAGGGCCGCATTGGCGGTTCTTGCAGGCCGCTCGCCGACCGCGCAGGATGACGCCTGGGAGGCGTTGCTGGCCCCGGCTCCACTGCCGGCCCCACCGGATCTTGCATCGCTTGCGCAGCCGACCGACCTCCTGGCGCGGCGGCCGGACGTCGCCAAGGCCGATGCACTACTGCGAGCAAGCCTTGGCAACGTCGTACTCGCCGAGCGCGCGCACCTTCCGCGCCTCACGCTGAATGTTTTCGGCGGCATCCTTGCACCGTTCGGTTCGCTGGGCGATTCCAGTGCAAAGCGCTTCTCGGCCGGCCCGGAGCTTCAGTGGGAGTGGCTGAGCTTTGGCCGGAAGAAGGCCAGGGAGGAAGCCGCTCGCGCCGGCAGTGATCAGAACTGGCATGCCTTCGAGCAGACCGTGCTGACGGCGCTGAAGGAGAGTGAGGACTCCCTGCATGCGTGGACGAGTTCCCAGGTCAGGATGCAGCAGGCAGTAAATGCCGAGGCACTCAGCAGCAGATCTTCGGCCTATGCCTCTTCCCGCGTGGACGCCGGAATCGAGCCGAAGGATGCCGGCCTGCAGCAGCAGGCGCTGCACGAAAAGGCGCGCAGAGAGCTTGCGGCGGCACAGGCCGGGCTGCTGATGGCCCACGTGCAGGTGCAGCTGGCGCTGGGGGCATGGCAGCCCGAGAAGGGGGACCCGGAGATTGAAATCGGCAGGCCCATCGCTTCCCGGAAGAGCGCCGAAAGCGAAGCATCCGCGGCGCATCACTGACTGGCTCGAACGGCAACCCGCCAGGCCGTACCGGCCTGGCGGATCGTTCGTCGCCCGCTACATGAGGAAAACTCTCTTGAACGCTACCCACAGTTCGTCCGTGCGTGTGCCCGGCATACTCATCCGCGAAACGGCAGCGCTTATCGTCCGCAATGGCCGGTCTTCGGTGACCGTCAGTGAGATTCTCGAATGCTCGGGCGTCAGCCGTGGCGCGATGTTCCATCACTTCTACTGCAAGCAGGATCTCATCGACGCCACTTTCTCGTGCTGGCTGCAGAACTTCAATCAGGATGTAGAACGGAGAATGCGTGCCAACGGGCTCCGCTCCGGCGCATTCACCCACGCCTACGTGGAATCGGTGGTCGAGGGCTGCAGGCGGCACGACGTTGCAATGCTCTCGGCCCTGATCATCCGCCTGGACCTGACCCAGGTATCCGCGTCGCAGTGGATCGAGTGGATGAAGAAGAAGCTGGCCACCGAGCCGTCCGAGGCCGACGATCCCGCGCTGAAGTCTGCGCGTCTCGCTGCCGATGGTCTGTGGCTTGGCTCACTGTCCAGCCCTGCCCCAGCCAATGAACCGAAGATCGACGTTCAAACGCCGCAGATCCCGGTGCAGCGCTGTGGCCACGGTCCGTCCCATCGCCTTGTCTAAGGACGATCAGGACGCGCGGTCGCGCGCTCATCGAACAGCAGGGATGCAACCGTGCCATGGCTAGAAGAACCAGGGAGGACGCACACGCCACGCGTGAGAGGATCCTCGATGCCGCACTGGTGTGCCTGCTGCGCCATGGGCCCGCGGGCGCCACGCTGGAGCTGATCGCCACCGAGTGCGGCTATTCGCGCGGCGCGATCTACTGGCACTTCGGGTCCCGTCAGAACCTGCTGGGTGAACTTTCCGCGCGAGGGCGGCCAGATGCACCCGAAGGACTGCGGGAAGCCGCCATCCGGCAGTGCAGTGACCCGTTCAAGCTTCTGTTTGCGGACCTGCTCAGGGTCTTTGATCACACGCGCCGCACCCCACGCGTTCGCCGAACGGTTGAGCTTCTGCTGCGCTCTGGTGCATCACATGAGCTGGGCGGCATAGGCGACGTGCTCGCGGCGTGCGCGATGCCGGAGATCCGCATGCTGGAGCTTGTATACCAGCGTGCAGGAGCACTGGGCCAGCTCCGTGAGGGCGTTGATACAGCCACTGCGGCGCGCAGCCTTCATGCGATCGCGGTCGGTGTTCTGCTGGGATCAATCCTGGAGCCCGGCATCCTCGACCTGGAGATGGGCGGGGCACGCACCGTGGAAGACCTGATCAGGCTGCACATGGCTGTTCCCTTCGCGGCCGCCGGAGCGTGGCTCAGCCCATGTGTGGGCTGAGCCGGTTCCTCATCGATCCACTTCGCCGAACACAATGTCGTAGGTGCCAATCATGGCGACGACATCCGCCAGCATGTGGCCCCTGACGATTTCATCCAGAGAAGAGAGATGAGCGAAGCCGGGAGCACGCAGGTGCACCCGGAACGGCTTGTTGGCGCCATCGGAGATCAGGTAGCAACCGAACTCGCCCTTGGGCGCCTCGACCGCTGCGTAGGTCTCACCTGCCGGCACCTGGTAGCCTTCGCTGAAGAGCTTGAAGTGATGGATCAGCGCTTCCATGTCGGACTTCATCTCCTGCCGGGACGGCGGCGCCACCTTGAAGTTCTGGACCATCACCGGGCCGGGGTTGGCGCGAAGCCAGTCGACACATTGCCGGATGATGCGGTTGGACTGCCGCATCTCCGCGACACGGCACAGGTAGCGGTCATAGCAGTCACCGGCGCTGCCGACCGGAATGTCGAAGTCAACGGCATCGTACTTCGCGTAGGGGCGCTTCTTCCTCAGGTCCCACGCCACGCCCGAGCCTCTCAGCATCACCCCGGTCATGCCCCAGTCCATGGCCTGCTGCGGGGTCACAACGCCAATGCCCACCGTGCGCTGCTTCCAGATTCTGTTGTCGGTGAGCAGGGTTTCGTACTCATCAATGCGGTTTGGGAATTCGCGGGTGAAATTCTCGATGAAATCGAGCAGTGACCCTTCTCTCGCGGCGTTCAGCCGCCGCAGCTCCTTCCCCTTCTTCCAGCGTGACTCCTTGTACTTCGGCATCTGGTCAGGCAGATCACGGTACACACCGCCGGGCCGGTAATACGTGGCATGCATTCGAGCGCCGGATACCGCCTCGTAGCAGTCCATCAGCTCTTCGCGTTCCCGGAATGCATAGAGCATCACGGCCATGGCGCCCAGGTCCAGCGCGCCCGTTCCGATGTTCATGAGGTGATTGAGGATACGGGTGATCTCATCGAACATCGTGCGGATGTACTGTGCCCTGATGGGTGCCTCGATTCCCAGAAGGGTTTCAATCGCACGTACGTAGGCGTGTTCATTGCACATCATGGATACGTAGTCCAGCCGATCCATGTAGCCGATGGACTGGTTGAAGGGCTTGGACTCCGCCAGCTTCTCGGTACCCCGGTGCAGCAGGCCCACATGCGGATCCGCGCGCACAACGGTCTCGCCATCCATCTCAAGCACAAGGCGCAGTACCCCATGTGCCGCAGGATGTTGGGGGCCGAGGTTCATCACGTAGTTCCGGATCTCGGTATCCCGCCGATCACCGCGCACGGGAGCGGGGCCGCCCGCCGTCGTCCGCTTCATGTTCATCCAATAGCTTCCGTAGACCGAACGCATTCAGCGGAAGTGCTCAATGCTCCAAACGTCGATGCTACTTCGACGTGGAAGGCCGGTTATGGACTGCTTGGTCTGGAATGTGCGTGCGCTGCGCTTCAGCCCACCGCGCCGAGTGCGCGGACCGAACACGCGCCATCGCCTGCGCGAAGCAATTGTTCCTCCAACGCTTCGATCGCAGGCGTCCGCACGGCTGCACTGCGCATCAGCCGGAAGCTCGCTGCGGGGAGCACAGGAAGGCCCAGTCCACTGCCCGCAATCATCAGGCCATCCTGGATGTCATCCTGAAGAGCGACAGTGATGGCGAGCCCGGACTTTGCAGCCGATCGCAGGCCCTGCTGGTTCGCCGAGGTAAAGGTGACGCGCCATTCCAGGCCGGCTTCAACAAGTGCTCCGATGCACACGTCGCGGTGCATGCACGGGCTGGGCGCGAGTGCGAGTGGCAGCGTCTTTTCCGGTTCGTGCTCAAATCCCGAACCGATGGCCCAGACGAAACGTGTCCGCCTCAGAACCGGCCACTCAACGTCCTCCCGCAGGAACAGGTTCACCGCCAGGTCGAGTGTTCCCGCCTGTATCTGTTCGTTCAGCGCCCCATAGGACTCCACGGCCACATCCAGCCGCACCGCGGGGAACCTGCGGGAGAAGCGCGACAGCATTGCGGTCAGCCGGTCGCCGGCATAGGTCTCCGGCACACCCAGGCGCACTGCCCCGGTAACGGGAGCCCTCTGGAACCGGCGAACCAGCAGGCTCTGGGCAGCAAGAATCTGCTCGGCATGTCGCAGGAAGTCTTCGCCGTCTTCGGTGAGTGTCACGCTTCTCGTGGTCCGTTTCAGCAAGGCGCTGCCCGCCTGCTCTTCCAGCTTCCGGATCTGGTGGCTGATGGCGGACTGGCTGAGGTTCATGCGCTCACCCGCCTTGGTGAAGCCGCCGGTCTCTACGACGGCGACAAAGGCGCGCAGCAGGTCGGGGTCAAAGAACACCGGGGCAATCCATGATGAATATTGATCAATTCTATTAAATCAAATCATTTTTATCATCATGGAAGTCCCTCCAAGATGGCCGCTCACTTGAAACGCGCAGCTGCAGTCGCCCCGGCAGTGCGCCAGATCCCGGACCTGCCTGAGGAGACCCATGACTTCCCTTTCACCTGCTGCTCGAGACCGCCTGACGCTTTCTGCGGCGTGCTTGGCTTCCCTGATGTTCGGGCTGGAAATCTCCAGCGTGCCAGTCATCCTGCCGATTCTGGAGACAGAGCTTGGCAGCAGCTTCAGCGGCCTGCAGTGGATCATGAATGCCTACACCCTCGCCTGCACGACGGTGCTGATGGCCGCTGGCGCACTGGCGGATCGGTACGGGCGCAAGCGCATCTTCGTGATCAGCCTGTTGCTGTTCGGCATCACATCCCTGGCCTGCGGTCTTGCTCGAAGCGGAACGGCGTTGATCGTGGCTCGATCGCTGCAGGGTGCGGCGGGAGGCGCAATGCTGGTCTGCGTGTTTACAGTGCTTTCCCATCAGTTCAGTGACTCCGCACAGCGCGCCAAGGCCTTTGGCATCTGGGGCGTGGTCTTTGGCATAGGGCTGGGTTTCGGGCCGGTCATTGGTGCTGGCGTTGTTGTCATCAGCAGCTGGAGCTGGGTGTTCCTGGTGCATGCGCCCCTGGCAGTGGGCGCGACGGCTCTCGCCGTTCTGGGCATCCGGGAATCGTGGGCGCCAAGCCAGCGGAAACTGGACCTTGCAGGAATCGTCTCGCTGTCAGTGGCCGTCTTTTCCTTCACCTGGTACATCACCCAGGGCATTCCTGCAGGCCTTGCAAGCGCCTCTTCCATGGCGGCCGCTCTGGTTGCCGTCATCAGCCTGGCGGTATTCATCGCGGTCGAGCGCAGGGTGCCGGACCCGATGTTCGATTTTTCCATCTTCGGCAACCGGCGCTTCTCGGGCGCATTGCTGGGCTCGATGGGCATGAACTTCAGCTTCTGGCCACTGATGGTGTACCTGCCACTGTTCTTCCAGCACGGACTTGGCTACTCAAGCATCGCGACCGGCCTGTCTGTCCTGGCATACACATTGCCGTCGCTGCTGCTGCCGCCTTACGGCGAGCGTCTCGCTGTGCGCTTCGGGCCTGAGCGCGTGATCCCCGCTGGGATGTTTGCCATGGGCGGCGGGATGCTCATGATGGCGATCGGTGCAGGCGCGGAAAACGCGAGCTGGTTGACCCTGCTGCCAGGCTGCATTCTTGCAGGCTCGGGCCTGGGCGTGATCAATACGCCCGTCACCAACACGACGACCAGTTCCGTGCCCAGCGATCGCGCCGGCATGGCATCCGGCATGGACACCAGCGCCAGATTCATCAGCCTGGCCATCAACATCGCGGTGGTGGGGTTGATTCTGGTGAAAGGTACCTACTACGCACTTGAAACGAACCTGCCCGGCGGTGACCCTTCGCATCTGCGGTCGCTTGCGGAGGGATTGTCCGCAGGTACTGCGCACCTGGATGAGCTGGCGGCCACTGGCCAGGCAGTGTCCCTTGACGTAGCGCATCAGTCGCTGCTTTTCGGCTACCGACTGGCCATGGTTTACGCGGGCGCTTGTGCCTGTGCCCTGGCCGTTGTCAGTGCGCTTACGTTCCGGGGCGGTCATCCCGGGATCACATCGTCCGCCAGGAATCGAAACTGCCAGACGACGTCCGAGGATTGAGCTGAACATGCTGCGCCCATGCGTGCGACGCCTGTTCGTAAAACTGGCCACGATCATCGGCGGAATGGGGCCGGGCGAAGGAGTAGCCATGACCCACATGTACGCGAGGGTATCCATCGATGGACGGCCGCAAACAGCCGCGAGGTCATCGCAGGGCCGTTGATCCCCTCACCACGCACCGGCCGGTCATCACCAGCCGGCGTACCGGCAGCTCCGGCGCGCGCAGGCGCTCAAGCAACAGCGACATCGCTGCGCGCCCCATCTCTTCGACCGGCTGTTCGATCACGGTGATGCCCGGTTCGACCAGTTCGGTCCAGCGTTCGTTGTCAAAGCCCGCCAGCGCCAGCGCGTCCGGAATTGCCAGGCCTGCACTGCGGGCGGCCTTCAACGCTCCCATGAGCAGCAGGCTGTTGCTGGCGACCAGCGCCTCCGGCCGCGATGGGCCGGCCAGCCACTGATCGACCGTTGCAATGGCCGCTTCAGCCGTGGGCTCAACTTCGCGGTAATCCGGCTGAAGCCCATGTGTACGCATCGCAGCGAGATAGCCGTCGCGACGCTCGGCCGCCGTGGTGCTGGTGCTGCCGAACAGGCCGCCGATGCGGCGATAGCCGCGCGCGACCAGATGCTCGACCAGGCCCGCCATCGCGGCCGGATTGTCGAGCACCACGCTGTCGATCGACCCGCCGGGTGCGGCGCGGTCCACCAGCACCGTCGGATAGTCCAGTGTGAGCCGCTCCAGCCGGCCCACCGTGGTCCGGGTGGGCGCGAAGATCAGTCCACTGATGCGCTCCTCGTGCATCAACTGCAGATACAGCGCCTCGCGCTCGGGGTCCTCGTCGGTGTTGCAGAGGGTGACGCGCAGGCCTTCACGATAGGCAACCTCCTCCACCGCTCGGATCAGCGCCGTGAAGAACGGGTTGCGAATGTCCGCCACGATCAGCCCGATGATGCCGGTGTGCCGGGCACGCAGGCGCCGTGCCTGCAGGTTGGGGTGATAGCCGGTCTGGCGGATCGCCGCCTCCACCCGGCCACGCACGGCCTCGCTGACCGGGCCGCCGCCGAGCACGCGCGACACCGTGGACTTGGAGACCCCCGCCACGCGCGCGACGTCGTTGATGCTGATGCTCATTGGAACCGTTCCCGGAAACTTTCACTGTTCGAGGCCGGATGGCCATTCAGGACAATGCTAACGCCAAAGGACTATTGGCTTTTTGTGCAGTGCACATTGAAATGATCAGTGGGAACGTTCCCAATA
>NZ_JASJSQ010000081.1:0-22549 GCF_030236855.1 Stenotrophomonas maltophilia group sp. Smal13 | reverse complement strand
GGACCGTTGGCGCCATGGATGGCGCCATCGAGCCCCCAAGGACGGGTTTACGGCGCGTCCTGACAACCCACACCGCCCCGCCCAACCCGCAGAAACGCAGAGCCGCTTTGGCTTTGGCTTCTGCCGTAGATTCTGCCCGCCGCAGGCGGACCACCGCGCGTCAGCGCGGCGCCTCCACATCCAATCCGATCGGACAGCTCACCCCGGTGCCGCCGATACCGCAGTAGCCGTTCGGATTCTTCGCCAGGTACTGCTGGTGATAGTCCTCGGCGTAGTAGTACTCCGGTGCCGGGTACTCGATCTCGGTGGTGATCGGGCCGTAGCCGGCCGCATCCAGCTGCGCCTGGTAGGCCTCGCGGCTGGCCAGCGCGGTGGCGTACTGCGCCTCGTCGGTGGCGTGGATCGCCGAACGGTACTGGGTGCCGGTGTCGTTGCCCTGGCGCATGCCCTGGGTCGGGTCGTGGCTTTCCCAGAACAGCTGCAGCAGCCGCTCCAGGCTCACCACCGCCGGGTCGAACACCACCTGCACCACTTCGGTGTGGCCGGTCAGGCCCGAGCACACCTCTTCATAGGTCGGGTTCGGGGTGATGCCGCCGGCATAGCCCACCGATGTGCTGTACACGCCCGGTTCGGTCCAGAACTTGCGCTCGGCGCCCCAGAAGCAGCCCAGCGCGAAGCGGATCTGCTGCAGGCCGGCGAAACGGTCCTTCAGCGGATGGCTGTTCACGAAGTGCTGGTTGCTGTGCAGCGGCAGCGGTTGATCGCGCCCCGGCAGCGCCTCTTCCGGGCGCGGCAGGCGCTGCTTGAAGGCGCCGATGCCGAGGATGCCCTGGCCAATTCCCAACATGATGCGCTCCTACGCCGGAAGGCCGGCTATGTCGTCTGCATCGGAAATGGGGGCGTCCGGCGCCTGGCCCAAGTCCAGCGCCGCCACGATGTCCTCGGCCTGCGGCCGTGCCGCATCAGGGATGCCCACCCGCAGCACGCCGAACAGCGGCAGCTCGCCCATGCCACCCAGCAACGACTCGCCGAACACGAAGGCCGGGATGCCGGCATCCTCCAGCGCGTGCTTGACCAGGTGGGCGTCGAACAGGTTGTCGGCCTTGTACACGATGTGCATGCGGCAGCTCCGTGGGACAGGATTCCAGCATACGCCCGGGGGCTGAATGGTGGTGGTGACGGCGCATGACCGTTCTGCCGGCCAGCGGCCGGCACTACCCAATTGCACGGCGATCCACATTCCGCCGGCCGGCGGCCGGCGCTACCGGAAGAGGGGTTGGTAGTGCCGGCCGCTGGCCGGCATCCCCACGCCCCACCGGGCAGCCCTGCCCGGTACGCGCTAGACTGTTGGTCTTTCTGCCTTTCTTTTCGCCGACTCATGTCCGAGCACACCCCCGCCAGCCCCGAGACCCCCGCCGACAGCCACGAAAAGCGCGATTTCATCCGCCAGATCGTGCGCGAGGACCTGGCCAGCGGAAAGCACCAGGCGATCAAGACCCGTTTCCCGCCGGAACCGAACGGCTACCTGCACATCGGCCATGCCAAGTCGATCTGCCTGAACTTCGGCATCGCCGGCGAGTTCAGCGGCGTCTGCAACCTGCGCTTCGATGACACCAACCCGGCCAAGGAAGACCCGGAATACGTGGCCGCGATCCAGGACGACGTGCGCTGGCTGGGCTTCAGCTGGAACGAACTGCGCCACGCCTCGGACTATTTCCAGACCTACTACCTGGCCGCCGAGAAGCTGATCGAACAGGGCAAGGCCTATGTCTGCGACCTGTCGGCCGAGGAAGTGCGCGCCTACCGCGGCACCCTGACCGAGCCGGGCCGCCCGTCGCCGTGGCGCGACCGCAGCGTCGAGGAAAACCTCGACCTGTTCCGCCGCATGCGCGCCGGTGAATTCCCGGATGGCGCGCGCACCCTGCGCGCGAAGATCGACATGGCCAGCGGCAACATCAACCTGCGCGATCCGGCGCTGTACCGCATCAAGCATGTCGAGCACCAGAACACCGGCAACGCGTGGCCGATCTACCCGATGTACGACTTCGCGCACGCGCTGGGCGATTCGATCGAGGGCATCACCCACTCGCTGTGCACGCTGGAATTCGAAGACCACCGCCCGCTGTACGACTGGTGCGTGGACAACGTCGATTTCGCCCATGACGACACGCTGACCCAGCCGCTGGTCGACGCCGGCCTGCCGCGCGAAGCCGCCAAGCCGCGCCAGATCGAGTTCTCGCGACTGAACATCAATTACACGGTGATGAGCAAGCGCAAGCTGATGGCGCTGGTTACCGAGCAGCTGGTGGACGGCTGGGAAGACCCGCGCATGCCGACCCTGCAGGGCCTGCGTCGCCGTGGCTACACCCCGGCCGCGATGCGCCTGTTCGCCGAGCGCGTGGGCATCAGCAAGCAGAATTCGCTGATCGACTTCAGCGTGCTGGAAGGCGCGCTGCGCGAAGACCTGGACAGCGCCGCGCCGCGCCGCATGGCCGTGGTCGACCCGGTCAAGCTGGTGCTGACCAACCTGCCGGAAGGCCACGAAGAACAGCTGACCTTCAGCAACCACCCGAAGGACGAGAGCTTCGGCAGCCGCGAAGTGCCGTTCGCACGCGAAGTGTGGATCGACCGCGAGGACTTCGCCGAAGTGCCGCCGAAGGGCTGGAAGCGCCTGGTCCCCGGCGGCGAAGTGCGCCTGCGTGGTGCCGGCATCATCCGCTGCGACGAAGTGATCAAGGATGCCGACGGCACCATCACCGAGCTGCGTGGCTGGCTGGATCCGGAATCGCGTCCGGGCATGGAAGGCGCCAACCGCAAGGTCAAGGGCACCATCCACTGGGTCAGCGCCGTACATGGCGTGCCGGCCGAGATCCGCCTGTACGACCGCCTGTTCTCGGTGCCGAACCCCGACGACGAATCGGAAGGCAAGACCTATCGTGATTACCTCAATCCGGAATCGCGCCGCACTGTCACCGGCTATGTCGAGCCGGCCGCGGCCAGCGCTGCCCCGGAGCAGTCGTTCCAGTTCGAACGCACCGGCTACTTCGTGGCCGACCGCCGCGACCACACCGAAGCCAAGCCGGTGTTCAACCGCAGCGTGACCCTGCGCGACACCTGGTCGGCCTGAGGACCTGCGCGGGCGCCAGCACGGCGCCCGCATGACCCCGACGATGATCACCGCCCTCTCCGTCCTGTTCTGGTTCATCTCGCAGCATCCGCTGCTGACGTTCTTTTCGGCGATGGTGCTGGCCGGGCTGGTCTCGTGGTGGCGGCGTTTTCCGGGCTACGCCATCGTGGTGTTCCCGCTGGCGATGCTCAACATCTTCCTCGGCCACTTCCTCAACGCCGCCTTCCTGAACGTGGTGGGCGAGCCTGGTGAAGCGGTGATCGTGAAGTCCGAGCGCACCAGTTCGACGATGAACGAGCAGTACATCTGGCGCTACGAAGGGGTGCTGCGCACCGCCGAGGGCCGCGACGTGGAGGTGGTGTTCCACACCAACACCGCCTCGCTGTGGCCGCTGGAGAACGCGATCCGCATCCCGGCGCCCGACCAGCCGTTCGTGGTCAAGTACACGCCGGGTTTCCCGCGCAACTTCGTCATCCTCACCAATGAATCGCCGCACGGCATCGCCCAGGCCCGGGCCAGCGCGCGCGAGCGGGTGGAAGTGGCGGCGCGCAAGCTGCACTTCAGCCCGGGCAATGCCGATTTCCGCGCGGACTATCGCCGCGAGCTGGAAACCTGGCTGCGCGACCACGGCAACGATCCGCAGCAGCAGTCCGACGCGCAGCGATATCGCGCCGAACTTGACGCGCTCGACCGCTAGATCCCCAGGCCTTGCCTGGATGTTCCACCCCATCCATCCACAGGCCTGACATGACCACGACCTCCACCGACCTCCTCCCGCTGCTGCAGCAGGTCCTGCAGGAGGCCGGCATCGCCGGCCACGTCGACGGCGACGCGCTGCTGCTGGACAGCGGCCTGCGCCTGACCCCGCATGCGATGGCCGCGCACGCGCGCGACAACGGCGGCTGGCAGACATCCACCGTCATCGAGGCCCAGCATCCGCTGCTGTTCGCCGATGGCCTGTTCGAGTACCAGCACGCCAACGGTGCCGATGAGCAGGCGTCGCTGCTGTTCGGCTTCCAGGCCTGGGTGCGGGTAGACCTGGCGACCCTGCAGACCGCGATCGGCGCCGAAGACGCACAGGGCCTGCCGATGATGGGCCTGACCTATCCGGCCGGCGATGACGGCGAGGAACACCAGCGCACCGTAGTGCTGGGGCCGCTGGCGCACTACCGCGCGCAGGAGGTGGATGCATCCACCTGCAGCGAGGACGACCACGGTTCCTGCCCCTGCTGCCTGTTCACCCGCAGCATGGAGGCCTTCGATGAGCTGCTGAAAGCCCGCCAGTTCCTCGCCATCCGCCTGTTCGCCTCGCGCGATGCCGACGGCCTGTGCGAGGCCGATTGCCGGGTCAACGGCCACGACTTCGCTGCCGCCCTGCCCCTGCTGCGCGCCTACGCGGCCAGCTGGCCGCAGGCCGGGCTGGAGTTCCGCAAGCAGTACGTAGTGATCCGCACCGGCTCGCCGGGCTGACCCACCGCCACACCCGATACAGGCCGGTGCGGCTACACTGCGCGCCGGTTTCCCAAGCAACCGCACCTTCTTCCATTCCCTACGAGGCACCCCCGCGATGCTGTACGCGCAAGTCCACCTGACCCTTCCCGCCTGGATCCACGACCAGATCGACCTGGATCGTCGATATCCGGGCGATGAGGCCAAGGTCGCGCTGGCGATCGAGCTGTCGCGGCTGAACGTCGAGCACGCCAGTGGCGGCCCGTTCGGTGCAGTGGTGTTCGGCCCGGATGACAAGGTCATCGCCGCCGGCGTGAACCGGGTGATGCCGCACGCGACCTCGCTGGCGCACGCCGAGAACATGGCCTACATGCTGGCCCAGCAGCGCCTGCAGACCCCGCGCCTGAACGCAGTGCTGTCGCCGGTCACCCTGGCCACCAGTTCGCAGCCGTGCTGCCAGTGCTACGGCGCCACCGTGTGGGCCGGCATCGACCGCCTGCTGATCGGTGCCAACTCGGCCGACGTCGAAGAGCTGACCCCGTTCGACGAAGGCCCGCTGCCGGCCGACTGGGTGGGTGAACTCAACAAGCGCGGCATCGAAGTGGTGCAGGGCCTGAACCGCGACGCCGCACGCAGCGTGCTGCGTGCCTATGGGGAAAGCGATGGCGCCCGTTACTGAGGCCGGCATCGGCCTGCTGTGCTTGTGCCGGCAGGGTTTCGAGCCCGAGCTGGCCGGCGAACTGCAGTTCCGCGCCAGTGAAGCCGGTTTCGCCGGTTATGCGCGCACCCAGCGCAATGATGGCTACGTGCTGTTCATGTGCGACGAAGCTGCGGCACTGGCGCCGCGCCTGCGCTGGCGCGAACTGATCTTCGCGCGGCAGAAGCTGGTGGTGCTGGCCGAGCTGCCGCAGCTGGACCCGGCCGACCGCATCACCCCGATGCTGGAGGTGCTGGCCGATGCGCCGCGCTTCGGCGACCTGTGGGTGGAACATCCCGATTCGGACGCCGGCAAGCCGCTGTCCGGGCTGGCCCGTGCCTTCGGCAATGCGCTGCGCCCGGCGCTGCGCAAGGCCGGCAAGCTCACTGACAAGCCGAACGACCGTCTGCCGCGCCTGCACGTGGTGTTCGTCGACGGCACCCACGCCTTCGTCTGCGTAGCCGACCCGGCCGACAGCGCACCGTGGGCATTGGGCATTCCGCGCCTGAAGCTGCTGCCCGAAGCGCCATCGCGTTCGGCGCTGAAGCTGGACGAAGCGTTGCTGACCCTGTTGACCCCGGAAGAACGCGAGGCGCTGGCCAAGCCCGGCATGCGCGCGGCCGACCTGGGTGCCGCACCCGGCGGCTGGACCTGGGTGCTGACCCGCCAGCACATGCACGTGCTGAGCATCGACAACGGCCCACTGCGCCAGCACGTACTGGACACCGGCCTGGTCGAGCACCTGCGCGCCGATGGCTTCCACTGGCACCCGGAGCAGCCGCTGGACTGGATGGTCTGCGACATGGTCGAGCAGCCGCGGCGCGTGGCCGAACGCATGGCCACCTGGTTCCGCGAAGGCTGGTGCAGGCACGCGATCTTCAATCTGAAGCTGCCGATGAAGAAGCGCTGGGACGAAACCCGCTTGTGCCTGGACCTGTTCCAGGAGCAGGCCGGCAAGCCGCTGGTGGTCCGCGCCAAGCAGCTCTATCACGACCGTGAGGAGATCACGGTACTGGCCTCGCCGCTGCGCTGAGGAACATGCCCGCCGGGCATGGCCCGGCGCTACCGAGGAAGGGAACCATGCGATACCACCCGCTCGCCATGCTGATCACCGTGCTGGCAGCCGCACCGGCCATTGCCCAGCAGCTGCCGCACACCCCTGCACAGAGCCAGCCACTGGGCCCGACCGGCGGCGCGATCCGCCAGCAACCGCTGGATGCCGGCCGGGTCAGCGGCAGCGTCGAGATTGCACGGCCGGCCGGCGAGGCACAGGTGACCGTGCGTTCGCTGGAACCGAGCAGCGTGGTCGGCCAGTACCGCATCCACTTCGCTGCGCTGGATGTGAACGGTGATGGCTTCATCAGCCGCGAGGAAGCGCAGGCCAATCCGGCGCTGGCCGATGAGTTCAATGCGTTGGACGTGAAGCGTCGCGGCAAGCTGGATCGTGCCGACCTGGCTGGTTGGCTGGTTGATTGATTCACCGGCGCGATCTTCATCCACGCATGGCGTGGATCTACTGGATCAACGGCGGTAGCAGCGCCCGCTTTCGGTAGGTGCCAACCTTGGTTGGCACAACATCGGAAACGCCGTTGCCCCATCTGGGCCGACGTGACCTGGCAGACGTGCCAACCAAGGTTGGCACCTACCAGAGCGGGATCCCGTGGTTGCTAACGCGCCAGCGGTGCCCGCAGCATCGTGCGGTTTGCGTTCCGGCTACACACCGGCGGCGCGCTTCCAGAACGCCTGCACCAGCGGCGGCCATTTGCCGACGCAGCCCAGTGCGCGGCCGCGGGCCAGGGTCAGGTGCATCTCGTCGTTGGAGAACAGCCGATTGATCGCATCGAAACTGTGGGCGGCGATGTGGTTGTCGCTGCGCCGTTCTCGTGCCCAGCGCTGCAGGCGCTGCGGCGACAGCCGCGGCTGGCCGCGGCGTTCGGCCGACGGCGCCAGCCACTGCTGCAGGGCGGCGACATCGCGCAGGCCCAGGTTCACGCCCTGCCCGGCCAGCGGATGCACCACATGCGCAGCATCACCCAGCGCCAGCACGCGGCCAGCCACGTAGTGACGGGCCAGCTGGCGACGCAGCGGGAAGGCCGCACGCGGTGACGCCAATCGCAGTTCGCCCAGGCGCGCAGCGAAGGCGCGGGTCAGTTCGCGGTTGAAGGCGTCCTCGTCCAGGGCCAGTACGCGAGCCGCTTCATCCTCGGGCAGGGTCCAGACGATCGAACTGCGGCGCTCGGCCACCGGCAGCAGCGCCAGCGGCCCGGTCGGCAGGAAGCGCTGCCAGGCCGTGGCCTGGTTGGGAAGATCGCTGTCCACATAGGCCACCACGCCACGCTGGTGATAGTCATGCTTTTCAACCTCGATCCCGGCCAGCTGGCGCAGGGTTGACTCGGCACCGTCGGCGGCCACCGCCAGTGCCGCTTCCAGGCGGCGCCCGTCATCCAGCCGCAGGCGCACGCCGTCTTCATCCTGTTCCAGCGCTTCCACCCGTGCCGGGCAGTTCAGCTGCACGCCCGCCGCCGGCAGCGCCGCCCACAGGCGATCCTGCAGCAGGCCGTTCTCGACGATGTAGCCCAGCTCACGAAGGCCGAAGCGATCGGCGTCGAACAACAGATCCTCGCCACCCGCGGCATCCCACACCTGCATGCGCCGGTAAGGCCAGGCGCGGGCCTGCGCGATCGCCGGCCACACACCCAGGCGGTTCAACAGCTGCACGTTGTCAGCGGCGAAGGCGAACACGCGCAGGTCCGGCTGTGCGGCCTGCCACGGTGCCGGTTCACGGCCTTCCACCAGCGCTACCGACAGGCCGGCATCGGCCAGCGCCAGCGCACACGCGGCACCGACCACGCCCCCACCGACGATGGCCACATCAAGACGCGTGCGCCGGCTCATGCGACTTCTCCGCGGCACAGGCGCGGCACGTCACCACGGAAGCCCATCGCACCACCGACCAGCATCGACTGCACCGACGCGCGCTGTGCGGCCACCAGGCCGAGGCTGCGCAGCGGCCGCATCAGCGGTGCCGGGTTGCTGGTCAATCGTGCCAGCCCACCGGAGAACGCCACCGTCTGCCGGCGATCTTCCTCGCGCCGCGCGACGTAGGCCTTCAGCAGCGCATCGCTGCCGGCATCCTCATGCGCATCCTCCAGCAGTTCGGCCAGGGTCAGCGCATCGCGAAGGCCCAGGTTGAAGCCCTGTGCGCCCAGCGGATGGATGGTCTGCGCGGCATTGCCGAGCAGCACCGTGCGCTCACCGGCCAGCGCGCGCGCCAGCACCTGGATGAGCGGGTAGGCACTGCGCGGGCCGGATTCAAGCAGGCGGCCGGCACGCCAGCCGATCGCGCTCTGCAGGCGTTGCAGCCAGGCCGCATCGTCCAACGCCATCACCGCATCGGCCTGGTCGCGTGCAACACCGTGCACGGTTCCGAAGTGGCGGTCACCGCGCGGCAGCAGGGCGGTTGGGCCGGTATCGGTGAACCGCTCCCAGGCGGTGCCATCCGGCGCGCGCTGGCTGCGCACGCGGGCCACGAACAGGGTCTGCTGGAAATCATGGCGGTCGACTTCGATGCCCAGCGCGCCACGCACGCCGCTGGTGGTGCCATCGGCCCCCACCACCAACCGTGCCAGCAGCACGCGTTCGCCAGCCTCGTCAGCCACCCGTACCTGGCGGTAACCATCGACCACCTCACCCAGCCCCAGGAACCGCATCGGCCGGTAGCGGCGCAGGCGCGGCAGTTCCTGCAGGCGCGCTTCCAGCGCCTGGCCGAAATCGCGCGCGACCACCACCTGGCCGAACCACGGCCGGTCGTAATCGGCCGCTTCGAGCTGCACACGGCCGAAATCGCCGGCACGACTGACATGGATGCGCCGGATCGGGCCCGGTGCCATCCCCAGCTTCTGCATCACCCCCAGCGCGGTCAGCGCATTGACGGTGGCAGCGGCGAAACTGAGATTGCGCTGGTCGAACACCGCAGGCAGCTCGCCGGCCGGGCTGGCCTCAAGCAGGCCCACGTCGCGGCCCAGGCGGTCCAGGGCGATGGCCAGGCTGGCACCGACCAGGCCACCACCGACAATCAGCACGTCATGTCGTTCACTCATGTGTTCATGATACGCGCTCGCCCCGACTGTACGCCGAACGGGCGGCACCTGCGCCAACCTGCGCGGCGGGCTAGAATGAAACCTGAATCCGCTCCGGGCCCCCACCATGTCCGATACCGCCAACCGCGCCTTCGTCCTGTCCGTACTCGTACTGCTGCTGGCGGCGACCCGGGTCAATCACTTCGCGGCCATTCCGGATGCCTCCTGGGCCGTGTTCTTCATCGGTGGCTTCTACCTGGCCCGCTGGACACGCTGGGCGTTCCCGCTGCTGATGGTGTTCGCGGTGCTGGTGGACTGGATCGTGATCCGCAGCAGCGGTCTGGATTTCTGGCAGCACTACTGCGTGTCGCCGGGCTACTGGCTGCTGCTGCCTGCCTACTTCTCTTTGTGGGCCGGCGGCATGCTGCTGGGCCGCAACTACCAGAGCGCGCGCTGGCCGGTACTGGCCAAGGGCGCACTGCTGCTGGTCGCTTCGGTGGCGGTCTGCCACCTGCTGGCACAGGGCGGTTTCTACTGGAGCAGCCGCAACGTGGCCGAGCCGACCCTGGCCGGCTGGGCACAGAACTACGCGCAGTGGTTCGGGCCCTACCTGCGCACCACGGCGATCTATGTGGCGCTGGCCGCCGCCCTGCAGCTGGCCGTGGAGCAGGTGCTGAAGCTCCAGCAGGCCCGCCGCGACATCCGCCACTGAGCCGCGCCATGGGTCATCGCCTCTCGCGCATCTACACCCGCACCGGCGACGACGGCAGTACCGGCCTTGGCGACGGCCAGCGCGTAGCCAAGGATGACGCACGCGTGGCGTCCTTCGGCACCGTCGACGAGGCCAATGCCGCGCTCGGCCTGCTGCTGGCCGCGCCCCTGCCCGAGGATGTGCGCGCGCTGGTGGTGCATCTGCAGCACCAGTTGTTCGACCTGGGCGCCGAGCTGTGCATTCCCGGCCATGCCGCGATCCACGCCGCCGACGTCTCGGCGCTGGAACAGCAGCTGGACCATTACAACGCCGACCTGCCGATGCTGAAGGAATTCATCCTGCCGGCCGGCGGCGAAGCCGCCGCGCGCTGCCATCTGGCGCGCACTATCGTCCGCCGCGCCGAGCGCGAAACGGTCACCCTGGCCCGCCACGAGGCCGTGCGCAGCGAGGCGCTGCAGTACCTCAACCGGCTGTCGGACCTGCTGTTCGTGCTGGCCCGGGTGCTGGCCCGTGCCGATGGCCACGGCGAAGCGCTGTGGCAGCCACAGCAGCGCCAGCGCTGAGTCGGCACGATGCTGGTCTATACCCACCCGTCCTGCCTGCTGCATGACCCCGGCCCCGGCCATCCGGAGTGCCCGCAGCGCCTGCAGTACGTACTCGACGCACTGCACGCCGCCTTCCCTGATCAGCTGGACTGGCGCGAGGCGCCGCCGGCCAAGTTCGGCGAACTGACCCGGGTCCACGACAGCGCCCTGCTCGACTTCGTGCTGCAGCCGCAGACCGCGCCGCTGCGCCAGCTGGACATGGACACCTGGACCTCGCCAGGTTCGGCCAGCGCCGCCGTGCACGCCGCCGGTGCCGGCGTGGCCGCGGTCGACGCGGTGATGCTGGGCGAGGACCCGCTGGCCTTCTGCGCGGTACGCCCGCCGGGCCACCACGCCACCAGCAGCACGGCGATGGGCTTCTGCCTGCTGAACAACATCGCCATCGCTGCCGCCTATGCCCGTGACCGCCATGGCCTGGAGCGGATCGCGGTGGTCGATTTCGACGTCCACCACGGCAATGGCACCCAGGACATCTTCCAGCACGATGCCCGGGTCTCCTACTACAGCACCCACCAGGCCGGGCTGTTCCCCAATTCCGGCCTGCGCCGCGACCGCGGTGCCGGCAACCTGATGAACATCCTGTTGCCACCGGGCAGCGGCGGCTTCCGCTTCCGCAACGTCTGGGCCGACGAGATGCTGCCAGCCATCGACGACTTCCGTCCGCAGCTGCTGCTGATCTCCGCCGGCTTCGACGCCCACCTGCGCGACCCGCAGGCCGATCTGATGCTGGAGACCGACGATTTCGCCTGGATCACCCGTGAACTGCATGCGCTGGCACGCCGTCACGCCGCCGGCCGGGTGGTCTCGATGCTGGAGGGCGGCTACGACCTGCAGGCCCTGGCCGAGTGCAGCGTGGCCCATGTCCAGGCCCTGATCACACCCTCTGCGGGTGCCTCCGCCGGATGAACCCGAACCGGCAGGCTCCGGCGCCCTTCATTGCCCCTATGCAAGGGATGGGGCAAGCTACCGTCCGTTTTCGCCCGAATCCGAACCGCGTGCGCCGAGCCCTCCGCCTGCTTCCCCTGCCTCTGAGCATCGCCATCAGCCTGCCGGCGATGGCCGATGATAAGCCGCTCAACTGGGGCCTGTGCCCGGCCACCGACGTCATTCCCGCGTTCACCGACGCCCCCACCCCGGTCCCGGCCCAGGACAAGGCTGCTGCCGCAGCCGCCCGTGAGAACCAGCCGACCGACATCGAAGGCGACCAGCTGCTGGGCACCACCACGGTGCCGCAGTACGAGGGCAACGTGGCACTGCGCCGGGGTGACCAGTTCGTCGGTACCGACAAGCTCAGCTTCGACACCGAGACCGGCAACTACATCGCCGACGGCAATGTCCGCTACCAGGACGGGTCGATCCGGATGGTCGCCAAGCGCGCCGAAGGCAACCAGGAAAGCGACACCCACAAGATCTCCGACATCAAGTACCAGCTGGTGTCGCGCCGGGGCAACGGTGATGCCGAGTCGGTCGACCTGCAGGGCGCGGTCGGCCAGATGCACCGCTCCACCTACACCACCTGCGACCCGTCGCAGCCGGTGTGGAAGCTGTCGGCGCCGCAGATCGAAGTGGACAACGACGAAGGCTTCGGCACGGCCCGCAACGCCGTGCTGCGGATCGGCAAGGTGCCGGTGCTGTGGGCGCCCTACTTCAAGTTCCCGATCGATGACCGCCGCAAGACCGGCCTGCTGTTCCCGCAGCTGGGCATGTCCGGGCGCAATGGCTTCGATTATGCGCAGCCGATCTATTTCAACCTGGCGCCGAACTACGACGACACCCTGACCCCGCGCTACATGAGCCGGCGCGGCCTGCTGCTCGACAATGAGTTCCGCTACCTCTACAACGGCGGCCGTGGCGAGGTGCTGACCAGCTACATGCCCAACGACAAGCTGCGCGACCGCGACCGCGGCCGGGTGATGTTCGACGGCTACCACAACGTGAACAGCCACTGGCAGGCCCGCGCCAACCTGGCCTGGGTGAGCGACGAACGCTATGTCGAGGACTTCGCCAACCGCTTGGTGGGGGTGACCGCCTCCAACCTGCAGAGCACCATCGGCCTGTACGGCACCGGCCAGAACTGGACGGCCGGCATCATGGCCGACCGCTGGCAGCTGACCGACTACACCCTCGACGAGCGCGCCCTGCCCTACAACCGCGAGCCACGCCTGTTCTTCAACTGGAACAAGCCGGTGCTGCCGTGGCTGGAAACCGGCATCTACACCGAAGCGGTGCGCTTCACCCACGACGACGTCAACTTCAAGTACGACGCCAGTGCCGGCACCGACCTGCAGTACACCCGCAACGGGCAGGTGCAGCGCATGTTCGGTGGTTCGCGCCTGGACGTGAAGCCCTACGTGTCGTTCCCGATCAGTGGCGCAGCCTGGTACGTAACCCCGACCCTGGCCTACCGCTACACTGCCTATGACCTGGATCGCGGCCTGGCCGACAGTGTCCGCCGTACCGTGCTCACCTCCCAGGGCATCGATCCGAACACCGCCACGCCCGAGCAGCTGCGCGGCAATACCTCGCCCAGCCGCAGCCTGCCGATCGGCAGCCTCGATGCCGGCCTGTTCTTCGACCGCGAGACCACCATCCGCGGCAAGTCGTTCCTGCACACCCTGGAGCCGCGCCTGTTCTACCTGCGCACGCCCTACCGCAACCAGGACGAGCTGCCGATCTTCGACACCCGTGACTTCACCTTCAGCTGGGGCCAGCTGTTCCGCGACTCGCGCTATACCGGCGCCGACCGCCAGAACGATGCCAACCAGCTGACCCTGGCACTGGGCACCCGCTTCATCGACCAGACCACCGGCAAGGAACGCTTCTCGGCCGCGATCGGCCAGATCCAGTACTTCGACGAATCGCGGGTGAGCACCACGCCGGGCGGCGCGCCGGTGGAGAAGGGCAAGTCGGCGTGGATCGCCGACGGCAACTACATGATCAACGACCGCTGGACCCTGGGCGCCACCTACCAGTGGGACCCGAAGTACAAGCGCGAGGATCTGGCCAGCGTCCGCGCCCGTTATCTGATGCCCAACGATGGCGTGATCAACCTCAGCTACCGCTACCGCATCAATGCCGGCGCCCCGGCAACCGCCAACAAGCATGACCGGACCCTGCTGGAGCAGGCCGACCTGTCGTTCCTGTACCCGCTGAATGCGCGCTGGAGCCTGGTGGGCCGGTATTACTACTCGCTGCAGGACAAGGAACCGCTGGAGATCATCGCCGGCGTGCAGTGGGACAGCTGCTGCCTGGCCGTGCGTGCAGTGGCCCGCCGCTACGTGCGCAACCGCGAAGGCGACATGAACAATTCCATCCAGCTGGAGTTCGTCCTCAAGGGCCTCAGCTCCATCGGCCAGGACACGGACCGTACGCTGCGCCGTGCTATCCTCGGCTACAACCGCGACGACCTCTATCTCGTGCCGCCCAGCAACACCGGGGCGACCCGGGATGACTACGATCCGAATCAGATCCCATGACCAAGCGCTTCCCCGTTCTTCTCGCCTCCCTGCTGGCGGTGTCCAGCGTGTCCGCCCCCCTGCAGGTGCTCGCGCAGGAGGCGCAGCCGTTGGACCGCATCGCCGCCGTCGTCGACGAGGACGTGATCCTGCAGAGCGAGCTCCAGCGTGCGATCGCCAACATCAAGGCGCAGTACGCCGGCCGTGAGAACCAGCTGCCGCCGGAAGACGTGCTCAGCCGCCAGGTGCTCGAGCGCCTGGTGCTGGTCAAGCTGCAGGTGGCCCGCGCCCAGGGCAGCGGCATCCGCGTCAGCGACCAGGAGCTGAACCAGGCGATGAATGCCATCGCCCAGCAGAACGGCTCGAACCTGGATGCACTGCGCCAGCGCCTGGCCCACGACGGCATCGACTTCAACGATTTCCGCGCTTCAGTGCGCGATGAAATCACCGTGCAGCGCCTGCGCCAGAGCTTCGCGCAGAGCCGCATCAGCGTCAGCGAGGGCGAAGTCGACGCCGCCCTGAAGCAGCAGGCCACGGTTGGCAACCAGTACCACCTGGCGCACATCCTGATCGCCCTGCCCGACGGCTCCAACGCCGACCAGATCGCCACCGGCCAGAAGAAGGCCGAAGGCGTGAAGGCCCTGCTGGACAAGGGTGAGCTGGACTTCAACGCCGCCGCCGTGCGTTATTCGGACAGCCCCAACGCGCTGGAAGGCGGCGACCTGGGCTGGCGCAGCCTGGACGAAATCCCGCAGGCCTTCGCGCAGATGATGGAAAAGATGAAGCCCGGCGAAGTGGTCGGCCCGATCCGCGGCCCCAGCGGCTTCCAGCTGCTGAAGCTGGTGGAAGTGCGTGATGCCAGCGCCGCCAGCGGTGGCGAGCACACGGTCACCGAGTACCACGGCCGCCACATCCTGGTGCGCGTGGACGATCACCAGACCGACGCTGCCGCCAAGGCCAAGATCGATACCCTGCGTGCCCGCATCGCCGGTGGCGCGGACTTCGAGACCGTGGCCAAGGAGTCCTCCGAGGACAACAACAGCAAGGGCCAGGGCGGCGATCTGGGCTGGTTCCCGGCCGACGCGTTCGGTCCGGCGTTCGGCCAGCAGGTGTCCGGCATCCAGGACGGTGGCGTCAGCCAGCCGTTCCGCACCGATGCCGGCTGGCACATCGTGCAGCGCGTGGGCACCCGCCAGACCGACGTGACCACTGACAACCAGCGTGCCCAGGTCCGCGAGACCATCGGCCGCCGCAAGCTGGAAGACGAGTACAACCGCTTCCTGCAGGAACTGCGTGGCGAAGCCTACGTCAGCTTCCGCAGCGGCGACCGCGCGGAAAACACCGCCACGCCGCCGCAGTCCTGACCGATGCGCCCCGAGCTCGCTCTGGTACCGGGCGAGCCCGCCGGGATCGGCCCGGAGCTGTGTGTCCGCCTCGTCCAGCAGCCGCGTGAAGATTGCCGGCTGCTGGCCTTCGCCGACCCGGATACCCTGCGCGCGGCCGCGGCCGCGCTGAACCTGCCCCTGCAGCTGTTGCCCGAGGACGCCGAAGCACGCGTCCCCGGCGATCTGCGTGTGCGCGTGGTGGCCAATACCGTGCCCAGCCACTTCGGCCAGGCCAATCCGGCCAATGCCGGCGCCGTCATCGGCGCCCTGCTCGGTGCCGGCCAGGCCTGCCTGTCCGGCGAACTGCACGGCGTAGTCACCGGCCCGGTGCACAAGGCGGTCATCAACGAAGGCGGCATCGCCTACAGCGGCACCACCGAACTGCTGGCCGACCAGGCCGGGGTGAAGGTGGTGATGATGCTGGCCAACCACATCGTGCGCGTGGCCCTGGCCACCACCCACCTGCCACTGCGCGAGGTGGCCGATGCGATCACCGCGCCCGGCCTGGAACACACCCTGCGCACCGTGCACGCCGCGCTGCGCCGCGAATTCGGCCTGCCCGCGCCACGCATCGCCGTGCTCGGCCTGAACCCGCATGCCGGTGAAGACGGTCATCTGGGCCGCGAGGAACTGGACCTGGTCATCCCGCTGCTGCAGCGCCTGCGCGCGGAGGGCATGGACCTGATCGGGCCGCTGCCGGCCGATACCGCCTTCCTGCCGGCCAAGCTGGCAGGCTTCGACACCGTGCTGGCGATGTACCACGACCAGGGCCTGCCGGTGCTGAAGTATTCGGGCTTCGAGCAGGCGGTGAACCTGACCCTGGGCCTGCCCTACCCGCGCGTGGCGGTGGACCATGGCACCGCGCTGGACCTTGCCGGCCGCGGCATTGCCGATCCTTCCAGCCTGCAGGCGGCAACGACGTTGTGTGCGCAGCTTGCGCGGCAACGTACACTGAGCGCATGAATTCCCCGCATTCCCCCTCCGGCCCGGTGTTCACCGCCCCGGCCAAGAAGCAGCTTGGCCAGCATTTCCTGGCCGACCGCCACTACATCGACAAGATCGTGATGGCGGTCAACCCGAAAGACGGTGACCGCCTGGTCGAGATCGGCCCCGGCCAGGGCGCGATCACCCTGCCGCTGCTGCGCGTGCATCCGAAACTGACGGTGATCGAGTTCGACCGCGACCTGATCGCGCCGCTGACCGCCGCCGCCGAGCCGCTGGGCGAGCTGACCATCGTCCACCGCGACGTGCTGCGCGTGGACTTCACCGAGCTGGCTGCCGGCCAGCCGATCCGCCTGGTCGGCAACCTGCCCTACAACATCTCCTCGCCGATCCTGTTCCATGCACTGGAACATGCGGCGGTGATCCGCGACATGCACTTCATGCTGCAGAAGGAAGTGGTCGACCGCATGGCCGCCGGCCCCGGCAGCAAGGTGTACGGCCGGCTCAGCGTGATGCTGCAGGCCTACTGCCAGGTGACCTCGCTGTTCGTGGTGCCGCCGGGCGCGTTCCGGCCGCCGCCGAAGGTCGATTCGGCCGTGGTGCGGCTGGTGCCGCGTGACCCGGCCACGATCAACATCCACGACCACAAGCGTTTCGCCGAGGTGGTCAAGGCCGCCTTCGGGCAGCGCCGCAAGACCCTGCGCAACGCCCTGAACAACGTGGTGTCCGCCGAACAGTTCGTTGCCGCCGGCGTGCGTCCCGATGCCCGCGCCGAACAGCTGGACGTGGCCGAATTCATCGCTTTGGCCAATGCCTCCTGATTACACTGCCGGTATGGAAGACGCTGACGTTTATGCCATCTCCGTCGAAGTCGCACCGCGCTTCCTCGACGATCAATCCGCGCCGGAAGACGGGCGCTATGCGTTCGCCTACACGATCCGCATCCACAACCAGGGGCGTGTTGCCGCGCGCCTGGTCGCACGCCACTGGCGCATCACCGATGCCAACGGCCGCGTCGAGCATGTCGATGGTGACGGGGTGATCGGCGAGCAGCCGCGCCTGCGTCCCGGTGAAGACTTCCATTACACGTCCGGTGTCATGCTGGGGACCGATCACGGGACCATGCAGGGCCACTACGACATGGTCGCCGACGACGGCACCGAATTTGCCGCGCCGGTCGCACCTTTCGTGCTGGCCATCCCGCGTACCCTGCACTGACACGGAGGCCGAACGATGAGTGTGTGGGCGATCGGCGACCTGCAGGGCTGCTATGACGTCACCCAGCGACTGCTGGAGAAGATCCGTTTCGACCCGGCGCAGGACACCCTGTGGTTCTGCGGCGACCTGGTCAACCGCGGTGGCCAGTCACTGGAAACGCTGCGGCTGGTGCATTCGCTGCGCGAGCACAGCGTGGTGGTGCTGGGCAACCATGACCTTTCGCTGCTGGCCGTCGGTGCGCGCACCGAAGAGGAACAGCGCAAGGTCAACCCGGACCTGCTGCGCATCGTGCAGGCCGAGGACCGCGACGAACTGCTCGACTGGCTGCGCCTGCAGAAGCTGGTGCACGTGGACCGCGAGCTGGGCTGGATGATGGTGCACGCCGGCCTGGCGCCGAAGTGGACCACGCAGATGGCCGAGAAGCATGCAGCCGAAGTCGAGGTGCAGCTGCACGGCGCCGGCTACCGCAAGCTGTTCCGCAACATGTACGGCGACAAGCCGAGCTGGGCACCGAACCTGTCCGGCTACGACCGCTCGCGCGCGATCATCAACGTGCTCACCCGCATGCGCTACTGCACCCCGCGCGGGCGTATCGGCATCGAGGACAAGGGCACGCCGGGCACCCAGGAACAGGGGCTGTATCCCTGGTTCGAAGTGCCGGGCCGGGTCGAGCGTGACCTCAAGGTGGTCTGCGGCCACTGGTCGGCGCTGGGCCTGACCATCACCCAGGGCGTGCACGCCATCGACACCGGCGCGGTCTGGGGCGGCAAGCTGACCGCGATCCAGCTCGATACCGATGAACTGCGCGTGGTGCAGGTGCCAGGCCGCGATGTACCGGCACCCGTGCCCAACGCCCGCCCGCCAGCGCGCCCGGCGCACGAGCGCCCGGCTGCACCGGCGCAGGGCAAGGAACAGGGCGGCGGCAATGCTCCGGCCGCCAACCCGGGCAACCGCGGCCCGCGCCGTCGTCGTCGCCGTGGTGGCGCTGGTGGTGGTGGCTCCGGCGGTCCCAACAACAACAGCACCCCGCCGCAGGCATGACGCGGCACGGCTGGGCACCATGGACGGTGCTGCTGCTGACGCTGGCCCTGGCCAGCGGCTGCCAGCCCGGCTCGCCGACTGCTCCCACGGCTGCGGACAGCGCTGAACGCACACCGACGCCACCACAGGCGCCTTCGCCGCCACTGGTGGCTGCGGCGCGCGCGCAGATCGGCGTCACCACCCGCTACGACCCTGCCTATCAAGTGCTGGCCTATCCCGGCGGCGACGTGCCACTGGATCGCGGCGTGTGCACCGATGTGGTGGTGCGCGCCCTGCGCAGCCAGGGCATGGACCTCCAGGCACGCGTGCATGAAGACATGCGCGGCAACTTCAGTGCCTATCCGGCGATCTGGGGCCTGTCACGGCCGGACCGCAACATCGATCATCGTCGTGTACCGAACCTGATGCGCTGGTTCGAACGGCAGGGCTGGCAGCAACCGATCACCGCCCTCGCCACCGACTATGCGGCCGGTGACATCGTTGCCTGGAAGCTCAACGGCAACGGCCTGCTGCACGTGGGCATCGTCTCCGACCGGCAGCTGGCCGATGGCACGCCGCTGGTGCTGCACAACATCGCGCGCGGCACGCGGGAAGAGAACCTGTTGTTCCAGCACACGATCATCGGGCATTACCGGATGCCGTAGGCAATCCTGTAGAGCCGAGCCATGCTCGGCTACGGGATGTGTCCGGCAACAGCAGCCGAGCATGGCTCGGCTCTACAGATGGGCGGCGGTCAACGGCGCACGTAGTGCACGAAGCGGAACGCGTACGCGTGGCGTTCGTCGGCCGGGTGCGGCTCGCTGCTCACTTCCCGCCAGTCCTGCACGTCCACTTCGGGGAAATGGGTATCGGCGGGGACTTCGGCATCCACCCAGGTCAGGTACAGGTCACTGGCCTGCTCCAGCAGCTGGTGGAAGATCTCGCCGCCGCCGATGATGCACAGCTCGCTGGCGCCCTCGCCTTCGGCAATCAACTTCGCTTCGTCCAGCGACGCCACCGCACGCATGCCCTCGAATGGCACCTGGCCGCTGCGGGTCAGCACCAGGTTGGTCCGCCCCGGCAGCACGCGGCCGATCGACTCGGCGGTCTTGCGCCCCATCAGGATCGGCTTGCCCAGGGTGAGCGCCTTGAAATGCTTGAAATCATCCGGCAGGTGCCAGGGCATGGCATTGCCCTGGCCGATGCCACGGTTGCGGTCCAGCGCCACGATCATCGACAGCTTCATTTGTCCGGATACAACTCGTTGAAGATTTTCATCGCCGCGCTACGTCCACCGAGTACTGTCGCAACCGCTGAACAATAGAGCAGGAACAGTATTGCCGCAGTAGTCGGCTTGAGGTCAGTAATCATGACCCAAAGGTCCACATCCTTTCCCGCGACCGCCGCATTGGCGACTGCCAGGAGAGGAGTAATCAACACACCAACAGTCAATGCAACGGCCAGGGAGCCGGACATCGACATCAAGCCTTCCGCCAGCTTTTCCCGTGCCTTTCGTGAATGTTTGCTCATTGCTCCTCCACTTGGTGAATCCGAGAAACAATCTGCATCAGTCAGGTCTCACCAGCTGATACACAGCATGCCAAACATCAATCACACCGCCACCGGCGCCTTGATGGCCGGATGCGGATCGTAGCCGTCGATGCGGATGTCGTCGAACTGGAAGCCGAACAGGTCGGTCACCTCCGGGTTCAACCACAGCGTCGGCAGCGCGCGCGGTTCACGCGACAGCTGCTCGCGGGCCTGCTCGAAGTGGTTCGAATACAGGTGCGCATCGCCCAACGTGTGCACGAAGTCACCCACGCCCAGGCCGGTGGCCTGCGCCACCATGTGGGTCAGCAGCGCGTAGCTGGCAATGTTGAACGGCACGCCGAGGAAGATGTCGCCGCTGCGCTGGTACAGCTGGCAGCTGAGCTTGCCGTCCACCACGTAGAACTGGAACAGGTTGTGGCACGGCATCAGCGCCATCTGCGAGAGCTCGCCCACGTTCCAGGCACTGACCACCAGCCGGCGCGAGTCGGGGTTGCGCTTGATCTCGTCCACCAGCCACTGCATCTGGTCGATCTCGCGACCGTCGGCGGTAGCCCAGCTGCGCCACTGCTTGCCGTAGACCGGGCCGAGGTCGCCGTTCTCGTCGGCCCACTCGTCCCAGATCCGCACCTGGTTGTCCTTCAGGTAGCCGATGTTGGTGTCGCCCTTCAGGAACCACAGCAGCTCGTGGATGATCGAGCGCAGGTGCAGCTTCTTGGTGGTGACCAGCGGGAAGCCTTCGGCCAGGTTGAAACGCATCTGCCAGCCAAACACGCTGCGGGTGCCGGTGCCGGTGCGATCGCTCTTCTCGGCGCCGTGTTCCAGCACGTGCGAGAGCAGGTCCAGGTAAGCCTTCATGCCTTGCCCTCGGCAGCTACCGGCGGCTGCGGCTGCAGTACCGGCGCGCGGCGCGACATCACCAGCAGCACCAGGCCGAAGGCGATCAGCGGCAGGCTGAGGATCTGGCCACGGGTCAGCCAATCGAAGGCCACGTAGACGCCGTTGTCGGGCATGCGCACAAACTCCACCGCGAAGCGGAACAGGCCGTACATCAGCGCGAACAGGCCACCGACCAGGTAGCGATGACGCGGCTTGGCCGACACCGTCCACAGCACCACGAACATCACCAGCCCTTCCAGGAACGCTTCATACAGCTGGGAGGGATGGCGGGCGAACTGATTCAGCGCGCCGGTGGCGAACTGCGCCTGCAGCGTCGCATGGTCCAGCTGGTTCAGCGGGGCCGGCAGGCCGGACGGGAACACCACGCCCCAGCTACCGTCGGTGTACTTGCCCCACAGCTCGGCACCGATGAAATTGCCAATACGGCCGAAGCCCAGGCCCAGCGGCACCAGCGGCGCCATGAAGTCCATGGTGTCGAAGAAATGCAGCTTGTGCTTGCGCGACCACCACCAGCAGGCGGCAATCACGCCCAGCAGGCCGCCGTGGAAACTCATGCCGCCATCCCACACCTTGAACAGCAGCAGCGGGTTGTGCAGGAAATCGCCCAGCGCGTAGAACAGCATGTAGCCGATGCGCCCGCCCAGCACCACGCCGAGCATGGCGTAGAACAGCAGGTCGGAGAAGCCGTTGGCATCGACACCCGGCAGGCGCCCGTCAGCGATGCGCTTGCGGCCCAGCAGCCAGGCCGCAGTGAAGCCGAGCAGGTACATGATGCCGTACCAGTGCACCTTGATCGGCCCCAGCGAGAGGGCGATGGGGTCGATGTCGTGGAAATAGATCATGGAAGGTGCCTTGCGGTTGAACGCCTATTCTCGGGCCAGTGCCGCCCCGGCTCAACCAAGGAGCTGGGGCGAGTTCGGCAACGCGTCATCGTTCGACCGCGTCGAGGCCGGAAAGTGCCCTTCGATCAGGCTGGAGACCTCGTCGATGGCATCCTGCAGCGCTTCCACCGGATGGGAACCACGCAGGCCCTCGCGCAGGTGGGTGCAGACCCGCTGCCACTGTGCCGGGCTGACCCGGCCGTGCAGGCCCCGGTCGGCAACGATCTCGATCGCGTGATCGGCCAGCAGCAGGTAGATCAGTACACCGTTGTTGTGGGTGGTATCCCAGGTGCGCAGGCGGGCAAAGGCATGCTCGGCGGCCTGGCGCGGGGTCACCCTGTGCCACAGCGCCCCCAGCGGCAGGTCCGCTTCCACCGCGAACATCACCTGCCCACCGTGGCGCTGCTCACCGGCCGCGATGGCCTCGGTGATCGCCTGCAATGTGGCGGGCGGGAATGCGCGCCGTACCGACGGCGAAAACACGTGCCGACATAGACGTTGGATCATCACCAGCCCCCCGAAGCACCGCCA
>NZ_JASJSQ010000080.1:0-22568 GCF_030236855.1 Stenotrophomonas maltophilia group sp. Smal13 | reverse complement strand
GCTAGTATCCGCAGATGCATGCTTGACGGTCCCTCCACCCTGGCTCCTACATACCTCGTAGGAGCCGGGAGGAACATACAAGCAAGCTCGACGCTACAAGGTCACCGCCCGCGCAGGAAGAACGACACCGGCACCATCACTTCCACCGGGTCGCCGGCCACTTCGGCCGGCGGCGCCGGTACCGGGTTGGCCCGCTGCACGGTGTCCAGCGTCTCCTGGTCGAGCAGCGCGAAGCCACTGCTGCGGCCCAGTTTCAACCCCGAGACCGCGCCATCGCGGGCAACCGCAAAGCGCACGTAGACCACACCCTGCTGGCGCAGCCGCTCGGCCTGGCGCGGATAGCGGCGGTGTTTCTGCAGGTGCCCGAGCAGGCGTCCTTCCCAGGTCGCCTCGGCACGACTGCGCTCACCCGCCGTGGTCTGCGGTGCGGTGTAGCGTGTGGCCGCATCAGCCGCCACCTGCGGCGGTGCGCTGGTCTGCGCCACATTGGCGTCAGCGGTGTCCGGCGACGGCGTCGGCTCCGGTGTACGCGGCGGTGGCAGCTCACCCTGCGGCTGCACCGGCGCCTTTGGTTGTTCACGCACGGCTGGCGTCGGCGCCTGCCGCTGCTGTTGCTGCTGCAGCGGCCCAGTCGCGACCTCGCGCGGCGGCACCGGCGGTGCCTGTGCCATCGGTGCCAGCTCCAGCATCAGCGCCGCAGGTGGTGCTGTTGCCGCCTGCTCCGTTGCGCGGGCCACCCACCAGCAGGCCGCGCCGATCAGCAGCGCGTGCACCAACAGCACGATCGCCAGGCTGGTCGCCCAGCGCCGCAGTCCACTCATCGTGCGCCCTGCTCCAGGCCAACCAGCGCCACCTTCAGGTAGCCCGCCGCACGCAGCGCATCCAGCGTTGCCATCAGTTCGCCGTAGGGCACGTGGGTATCGGCACGCAGGAAGATGCGCTGCGCGGTATCGCCGTGGGTCGCCGCCTGCAATGCAGCGGCCAGCCCGTCGCGCGCTACGGCCTGTTCACCAACGCGCAGCGACAGATCGGCCTGCACGGTCACATACACCGGTGCCTGTTCCGGCGGCGTGGCGCTGGCGCTGCTGGCCGGCAGCTGCACCGGCACCGACACGGTGGCCAGCGGTGCGGCCACCATGAAGATGATCAGCAGCACCAGCATCACGTCGATGAAGGGCGTGACATTGATCTCGTGTGCTTCTTCCGGCACATCATCGCGGTCGGACGCGGTCCTGATCGCCATCGACGCGCCTCAGTGCACCGCACGCAGCGGCGCGGCTGCGGTACGCGGAACGGCACGATCGAGATCGCGCGAGACCAGTTGCTGCACAGCCGCGGACAGATCGCCGAGCAGACCCCGCAGGCCGGCCAGCACGCGGCTGAAGTGGTTGTAGACCAGCACGGCGGGAATCGCTGCGACCAGACCCAGCGCGGTCGCCAGCAGAGCCTCGGCGATGCCGGGCGCAACCACCGCTAGGTTGGTGGTGTTGCTCTGGGCGATGCCGATGAAGCTGTTCATGATGCCCCACACCGTACCGAACAGGCCGACGAACGGCGCCACCGCGCCGATGCTGGCGAGCACGCCGATGCCGCGTCGCTGCACGCGCGCGGTTTCCAGTTCAATGCGGTCCAGGCGCGAGGCCACGCGCTCCTTGATGCCGTCGCGGCTATCCAGTTCCTGCGACAGGCGCAGTTCGGTGCGCGCTGCGTCCAGCATGGCGAGTGCGGTGCCCTGCTGCAGGCTGGCCTCCACGCTCCCGCCGGGCAGGCTCGGCGCCTGCAGCAGCAGCGCGCGCGCTGCACGCAGCTGCCGGCCCTGCCGGGCCAGCTCCCACCCCTTGGCCAGCAGCACGGTCCAGGTGGCCAGCGACGCCAGCGCGAGCGCGATCATCACTGTCTTCACCACCACGTCGGCGGCCAGATACATGCCCCAGGGCGTCAGTGCAGGGGCAGCCACGGGGGCCAGGTCAGCAGGCAGCATCGTCTCGTTTTCCATCAGCATCAGGGGTCGCTACACGGCGGCGTACCGTGCGCGGATCATTGGCGTCGTCCACTTCCACGACCGGGTTGGGCTCCAACCGCGGTGCGGGCCGACTGAGCACGTAGCCGGCGCTGACCGCGAAGAACAGGCCCACGCCCAGCAGCAGCCGCCAGGACGGATGTGCGCCCCAGCAGAACAGCGCGAAGCCCACCGCCATGCCGGCGCTGGCAAACGCCTTGCCCTTGCGCGACACCGCGCCCTGCTCGCGCCACAGCCGCAGTGACGGGCCGTAGCGCGGGTGCGCCAGCAGGCGTTGCTCGAACTTCGGCGAACTGCGCGCGAAGCAGCCCACGGCCAGGATCAGGAAGATGGTGGTCGGCATCACCGGCAGCAGCGCGCCGATCACCCCGAGACCGACCATCAGCCAGCCCAGCGCGAACCAGAGCCAGCGCATCAGCGTTGCGCCGATAGGCGGGAGGCGTGCATCAGGCGAATTCCACTTCGACGTGGCCGTGCACGCTGCGGAAGGCGGCGTCCGCCGCATCGATCACCTGCTGCTCCTGCTCGGCGCTCAGCGGCACCGCATCCAGCGCAGCGGTGAATTCACGCCAGTGGCGCGCCGCGCCATCCGGGTGTGCGGCCAGGTGGCGGGCGCCGAAATCACGATCCAGGCCGAGCTTGGCAGCCATCTTGTACAGAATGGTGCCGCCGAGATTGGAGCCTTCGGCCACATACAGCCACCCCAATGCGGCGGGTAGCTCCAGATCGGACGGCAACGGTGCGATGTCGGCCGCCGGCAGGGTCTGCTCCAGATCCTGCAGGTCGCGCGCCACCTGGGTCAGGCGGCGGCGCTCACCCAGGTCCGGCAGCAGTGCATCCAGCGCAGGGTTGGCATACAGCGCATCGATGCTGCGATGAAAGCGGTACTGCACGCGCAGGAAACGGGCGAAGTTGCTGCGGTCGGCGAAGATGTCGCCGGCCATGATGCGCTTGTCCAGCGCGCCATGGCTGTCGCGGGTGGCGGCCTTGAGCCGCAGGCTGCGGCTGTCTTCAGGGGCGATGTGTGCGTTCATGGGGGATGCCAAGGGGGTCGTCCTGCTGTAGACGTTCGCCATGGGGCTTTCCCCAAGGCCATGTGCACCGATAATGGCGTATCCCTTCTTCCCGCAGGAACCGACGATGATCACCACCGAACCGCGCATGACCAACCTGTTCCTGCAGCTGGGCCTGGACGCCAGCGCCGAGGGCATCGCCCGCTTCATCCGCGAACACCAGCTGGCCACCGATGTGGAAGTGGTCGAAGCGCCGTACTGGAACGATGCCCAGCGCCAGTTCCTGTCCGAGTCGCTGCAGGCCGATGCGGCATGGACCACGGTGGTGGATGAGCTGAACGAGTCGCTGCACGAAGATGCCGTGAAGGCGGCGACCGGGCTGTAACCGGCTGGAGGAAGGCGCCGGGCATGGCCCGGCGCTACCGTTGTCTCTCGCTGGGGTCAGAGCCCTTTCTGCAGGAAAGGGATCCGACCCCGACGATCAATACTTCCAGGTCAGCGCCAGCCTCGCGGTACGGCCCGGGGCCGGCATCACGCCCAGCGCCAGCGGATCCAGGTAGTAGCGGTCGGTGACGTTGTCCACGCCCGCCTCCACCGACAGCTGGTCGTTGAAGCTCCAGCTGGCGAACAGGTCGACCAGGGTGGTCGGCCGGTACAGCTGCTGGATCGCCGACAGGCCCACGTTCCAGTCCTTGTCCAGCTTGCTGATCGGGCCGGCGTTGTGGACCACGCGGGTACCGAAGGTCAGGCGCTCGTCGAACAGGCGCGAGCCCAGGGTCAGGTTGACCATGTAGCGCGGCGGGTTCTGGGTATTGGTGTACGAGCCCTCGAAGCCGCCGTCCACGCAGTTCGGCGTGTTGGCCAGTTCATCGTTCCTGCGCTGTGCACCATAGGCACGGCGCTCGGCTGCGATGTCCGGTGCGCAGGTCTTGGCCTTGAAGTAATAGTGCGCGGACAGATCAGCAAATACCTTGCCGCTGTCATAGCTGGACTGGAACTCCATGCCCGAGACCTTGAACTGGTCGACGTTGCGGATCAGGCCGGCCGAGAGCGTGCGGTAGTCACGGGTGATCAGGTCGTCGATGCGGGTATCGAAATACGCCAGCTTCAGCGCCAGGCGGTCGCCGGCAGTGAACAGATCGTAGCGGATGGTGCTGGCACCGATTTCCCAGCTGCGCGCACGCTCCGGCTTCAGTTCGCCGACCGGCTTGGCGGCGGTGAACAGCCCCAGCGTGGTCTCGAACAGGCTCGGCAGCTTGGTGCCTTCGGCATACTTCACGTAGACCATGGTGTCTTCGCTGAAGCGGTAGGCCACGCTGGCGGTCGGCGAGAACGCGGTGTCACGACGGCGGATCGGCTGCGACCAGGTCCAGCTGACCGGCACCTCCAGGTCCTGCGCCTTGCCGGCGTCGTAGAAGTTCCAGCCACCGATGTCGCCCACCGTACCCTTCTTGTACGGTGAAGCCAGCAGCGACTCCTGGGTGAAATTGCCGTTGGCGTCCGGATACCAGTTCAGCAGCGCGATGCGCTTGGCCCGCCACGACGGCAGCGCCGGGTTGCCATTGAGCAGCTCGGTGTAGCGGTACTGGCCCTGCACCTCGTAGGCATCGGGCGTGGCCAGGCGGTTGCGGTCATGCACATCCACGCGGTTCCAGCGGCCGCCGGCCAGCAGTTCCCAATGCTCATCGGGCTGCCACTTCAGCGAGGCCACGGCACTGTATTCCTTGCGCTCGGCGTTGCGCAGGAAGCGGTTGTTGATCAGGTCATCGTGCATGACCGGCCCCGAACTGCCCGGTGCAATGTCCTCATCGCTGTAGGACAGGCCGTAGTCGAGGGTGAATGCACCGGCGTGGGTATCGAACTTCGAGGTGTTGCTGGCATCCAGGCCGAAGCGCTTCTGCCGCAGCGGATTGCGGTAGGCATCCTTGTAACCGGGGTCGCCACTGAAGCTGGGCGCGTCGTACCACTCGGTGCGGCGATCGAAGTACCAGGGGGTGATGCCGGTCAGGCTGTTGTACATCACGCTGTCGGTATCGGTGTACGTGGCGTTGACGCGCAGGTCGACCAGCTCGCTGTCCGGGTTGAAGCGATAGCGCAGGGTGTAGCTGTCCATGTCGACGTGGCCCGGGTCCCATTGCGGAATGCGGTCACGATCCACACGGATGATCTGCGAGGCCATGATCTCGCCAGCGGTGCCCTCGTAGCGGCGGTAGCCCGCTTCCAGGGTCTGTGCATCGTCGATGCGCCAGGTGCCCTTGAGCAGCGCCGACTTCGAGCGCGCCGAGGTATTGAAGACCTCGGTACGCGGCGGATTCAGCGGCGCCAGCGTGCGCCGGGTCTGCGGGAAGTCATCGTAGCCATGCTTGCCGGAGAAGTAGTTGCCGTTGTCGCGGTAGGCGTAGGCGGCAACCAGATCGAAGCGATCCCAGTGTCCCGCAGCGGCCACGTTGAAGAACTGGCTGCCGGTGGCACTGCGGTCGGTACGCGGCGCGGCGCTGTAGGACGGCAGGTTGTTGGCGCTGTTGTTGGCCAGGCCGCCACGCACGCGCACGCCGAAGTCCCGGCCTTCGCGCAGCACGTCACCGATCTTCAGCGTCTCCATCTCGACCACGCCGCCGATGCCACCGGAGGCGTTGGCCTGCAGGCTCGGGCCCTTGGTGATGGTCAGGCTGGAGATCAGGTCCGGGTCGAGGTAGGTGCGCTGCGACTGGCCGGCATAACCACGGTAGGTATCCATGCTGGACTGGCCACCGTCGATGATCACCGGCACGCGGCCCTGGCCCTGGATGCCACGGATGTTGACGTCGAAGCCGTTGCCCACGCGCGGATCACCGGCGGTGACGCCAGCCACGCCCTTGACGATGTCGCCGTTGGACGTACCGCGGAATCGCTCCAGGTGCGTGCGGTTGAGCGTGGTGGTGGAGCCGACGCTGCGATAGCCGTCGAGCAGGCGCGCCTCGTCGCTGGTTGCGCCGCTGTCGATACGGTCGCCGGCCACGCTCAGCGTATCGGTGACGATCACACCGCTGTCGGCCTGCGCCGACGCTGCCGCTTCCAGGGTCACCGCATCGGCACTGACCCGGCGCACCGCCAGGCCACTGCCCTGCAGCAGGTGCTGCAAAGCCTCGCTGGCCGACAGGCTGCCGCTGACCGCACGCGAGGTCACACCCCGGGCCAGGGTGGCCGGGTACACGACCTGCACGCCGGACTGGCGCATGTAGCTGCGCAGCGCCTCGTCCAGTGGCTGCGCGGGGATATCGAAGCGCTGCACGGCAGCGTGGTCACCGCTGGCATCCTGCGCGAGTACGGAGGGCGCGGCGCTGGCCAGGCCGGCCGCCAGCAGGGCGATGCACAGGCGGGACGGGCGCGGCATGCGGCCCGGACGATGGAGATCGAACATGGGGGAACCTGTCAGGTAATCGGTGCCGCGGGCGCGGCGACATCCGCAACACGGGCGGACACGGCGACGTACTGGCGGCGGCGGGTACGTTCGCGGAGTAAGACGGATGAAAGCGTGGCAACCCCAAGAGCGATTTGCGGCCGCGGCAGGTGCCGACCGTGGGTCGGCTGGTTGCTGCGGTGGGTGCCAACCATTGGTCGGCTGCTTGCAGTGGTGGGTGCCGACCGTTGGTCGGCACAGGGACGGTCATCCACGCATGGCGTGGATCTACTGCACGATGGCGACGCCGAATGGAAGACGAGTAACCCGAAGACCTGCTGTTGCCGCCAACGCATCCAGCGCCTGCTCCGGGCGATCGATGCGCAATGCTGCACTGACGGCCGGCAGCTGCGACAAATCGCCACGCACGAAGGTCGGGCCAGCGCGATAGCGCCCGACCCATTGCACGGCCTCGGCGACGCTGGCCTGCTCCAGCAGCAGTTCACCCTGCCGCCACGCGCCGACACTGTCGGCCGCCACATCCTGCAGACGCGTCACGCCACTGCGCTCGCCATAGACCGCACGCTGTCCCACCTGCAGGTAGGTCCAGCCACCGTCGGCCGGGCTGGCCACGCGCACCCTGCCCTGTCCGACCTGGGTTTCCACCTGATCGTTGTCGCGTGCGACGGAGAACGCGGTCGAGATGTCCTCGACCACACCATTGCCCGCGCGCACGCTGAAACGCCGCTGGGCATCCGGGCTGACCTCGAACCAGGCGCGCCCGCGCAACAGCTCGATCCGGCGTGCATCGGCATCAAACCGCACGGCGATCGCGCTGTCCGCATCCAGCACGGCACGACTGCCATCGGGCAGTTGCACGTTCTGCACGACATGCGTACTGCGATGGTCGGCCTGCAGCCGCAACCAGGCCTCCGGCCATGCCACCAGCATCGCCAGCGCAGCTGCAGCGGCCATTGCCCAGCGCAGCCGCCGCGGGCGCCGGCGTTCGGCCGGCCGGGCCTGCGGGCGTGGTCCTACACTGCGCCACAGCGCGCGCTCGTACTCGAAGGCGCGGCGGTGCCCCGGTTGTTCCAGCCAGTGCTCGAACTCGTGCATGCGCCCCTCGCCGATGTCACCCGAGGCCAGCCACGCGATCCAGCCCCGGGCCTGTTCGGCCAGGGCATCGTCATTGGCGGCGGGCAGCGTGTTCGGCGGGCTCATCGGCTGGCGGACAGGCGCATTCAAGCGCGGGCGGAGGAACTAGACCGCATCCACGGTCCAGTGATCAAGACGTTTCAGCGAGGGCCAACCCCAAGCCGGGGCGATCATCGGCCGCTGCGCGCCCAGGCCAGGCGTTGCAGCGCGGTGCGCACATGGTTCTCGACGGTAGTCACCGACACACCCAGACGGCGTGCGATCTCGGCCTGGGTCAGGCCCTGCAGGCGGTTGAGCCGGAAGATGGTGCGGGTCGGCTCCGGCAGGTGCCCCGCCGCGTCGAGCACCCGCTGCAGCTCGTCCTGTGCCATCGCCTGCTCTTCGGTCGAGATCACCTCGTCCGGCCCCCACAGGTAGTGGTCGGCCAGCAGACGGTTGCGCCGGGTCGATTCGCGGCCATGGTCGGTGGCCAGGTTGGCGGCCAGCCGGTACAGATAGGCGCGCGGGTTGTCGATGGCCTGGCTGTCATCGACGCCACGTGCCTTGAACCACACCGCCTGGATCACGTCTTCGGCGCCGTTGTCGCCCCCCAGGATGCGTTGCACCCGGCGCAGCAGCGCGGGCCGCTCGCGGATCAGCAGTTCGGTGAGGGAGGCGGCATTGGAGGACATGCGCGGAACCGGGACGACAGACGGAAGGCGCCGCGCATGCTACTCCGTTAATGAGAATCAGTCACGTTCTCATCAATGGATGCACCCGGTCAGCCCGTCATAGACGCTCTGCGAGGTCCCCGGCAACGGGTCATGCAGGGGATTGCCCGCGGCCAGCGCGGCATGGAAGGCTTCCACCGGCGTTCCCGCCACCAGCGGCAGGCGGCACAGCCAGGTCGGTTGCCGGGCCACGATCGCGCCATCGTTGCGGGACACCTCCAGATCGCTGGCGGCGAATGCCCACAGGCACTCATGGATGGTTCCCCGCACCGCATCCACCGAACAGCGCAGGCGCAGCGCCCGGATGTCGCTGTATTCGCCCTCGCAGAAGGTGTCGCCACAGATCGCGTCGAAGCCATGCTGCAAACGGCCTTCCAGAGCAAAAAAGCGGTCCCAGTTGGCCTCCTGGTGCGGGTAGTCGATCAGGTCGACATAAGGGGACGCCTGGGCCAAAGGCGCAACCAGCAGCATGCAGGTCAGGCCAAACGGCAGGGCAGACACGTTCATGGGCAGACTCCTTGGGAAGATTGGTCCAGCCTGCGCTCCCATGCCGGCCGCCCCCATCAGCCAATCCCGGCCTGCCAGGTAGGCCCGCGCCCCACAGCGCCGTCGGCCCCTCCCTCTGCACAGCGCCCGGCAAAGGCATAAAATGGGGGGCTATCCGTCTATATCCCCCACCTGGAGCACGACCATGGGTCTGGAACTCGTCTCGCCCGGCAAGAACCCGCCGGAAGAAATCAACGTCATCATCGAGATCCCGAAGGACTCGGAGCCGGTGAAGTACGAAGTGGACAAGGAAACCGGCGCGATCTTCGTCGACCGTATCCTGTCCACCCCGATGCGCTACCCCTGCAACTACGGCTACGTGCCGAGCACCCTGTGCGGCGACGGCGATCCGGCCGACGTGCTGGTGGGGCTGACGCAGCCGGGGGCTCCGGGCTCGGTCGTGCGCTGCCGTCCGGTCGGCGTGCTGAAGATGAGCGATGAGGCGGGCAGCGACGAGAAGATCCTGGCCGTGCCGGTGTCGAAGATCTTCAGTGGCTATGCCCACGTCGAAGACATCGCCCAGGTGTCCAGCCACTGGCTGGAGCGCATCGGCCACTTCTTCGAGCACTACAAGGACCTGGAGAAGGGCAAGTGGGTCAAGCTGGACGGTTGGGGCGGCGCCGCTGAGGCCAAGCAGATCCTGATCGAGGCGCACCAGCGCCATCTCGACAGCAAGGCCTGAGCCTGAACCGGATCGCTCCGGCGGCACCCCGCCGGAGCGATGCGGGTCACGTTTCATGACGACGGCACATCACACGTGCCGCCGTATTAGGTAAATTGCGTCACTTCACACGTCGTCGACATCCATCGTCGAGACAGCCAGGGGAATGTGTCGTGCGTATTCTGCTTGTTGGGGATGCAGCCAGCCTGCCGGCCGAGCTGACCGAATTCATTGCCGATCTTGGGGAAGACTGGCAGCCGCTGACCGCCACCGATGGCCAGACCGCGATGACTGCGGTGGCCACGCAGGGCGTGGATGCGGTGATCGTCTGCCCGCAGCTGCCGGATCTCAATGCCACCACGCTGCTGGGCCAGATCCGGACCTTGCGCCCGGAAACCATCCGCATCGCGCTGATCGATGCCCAGCACGGCAACCGGCCGCCGCCGGCACGCCTGATCGGTGTCGCTCACCGTTTCCTGCCGTTGCCACTGGCACCGGAAGTGCTGCTGGAAGCGCTGACCAGCCTGGAAGAGCTGCGCGAAGTACTGGACAGCCCACGCCTGCGCGATGCCATCGGCCGTATCGAGAAGCTGCCCTCGCCGCCGCACCTGTACCTGAGCCTGACCCAGGCGCTGGAGCATGACGACGACGCCGACAGCGCCGACGTCGCCAAGCTGGTGGCGGCCGACCCGGCCATTGCCGCGAAGGTGCTGCAGCTGTCGAACTCGGCGTTCTTCAGCCAGGGACGCACCATCGCTGACCTGCGCACGGCCGTGACCCGCCTGGGCCTGTCGACGCTGCGCGACCTGGTTCTGGCCAGCGAGGTGTTTTCCACACCCACGCTGTCCACCGCCGAACGCAATTCGCTGCAGCAGCGCGCCCTGCTCGCCTCGCGCCTGGCCGCGCGCCTGCTGCCCGAATCCAGTGCCGAACTGGGCGCGACCGCCGCCCTGCTGGCCGACATCGGCCTGCTGCTGCCCGGCGTACGCAACGAGCGCAGCGAACCGTCGCTGGCCGGTGACACCCGCCCCGGCCATGCCGAGGCCGGCGCCTACCTGCTGGGCCTGTGGGGCCTGCCGATGCCGATCATCGAAGCGGTTGCCTTCCACCTGCAGCCGCAGCGCGCCAATACGCGCAGCTTCTGGGTGACCGGTGCGGTGCATGTGGCGCTGGCGCTGGTCAACGGCGATCCGGTGGATGAGGACTACCTGCAGCGCGCAGGTGTACTCAACAGGCTGCCGCAGTGGCGCGAGCATGCCAATGCGTTGATGGGACTGGTGCCCAGCGAGGCCTGAGCTGTCAACGCAGGAACAACCTCGAAGGCGCGCCCAAAGGCGCGCCTTTTTTTGCATCAGCGCGCGCCGCAGGCGTCCTGCACGCAGTGGCGATACTGCAGATCGCACATGACCTTCGAATTGCCTGCAGCCAAGCATTGCTGGCGCAGCTCTTCGCAGTACAGCCCGCCCCCACAGACCCCACCGGTCTGGGCGAACACCGCACCCACCAATGTTGCATAGATCAGTGCAGCAGCAGACAGTTTGTGCAACAGCGTGCTCTTCATCGCTCTCTCCATGTGCAAGTGTCCGCAAGTGGACCCAGCAACTGTGTTGATTACGACACGACAGGAACGTGACTCTGCTCACCTTCCACGACATTTCGGAATTCCCCTACAAAAAAGAGGGCGGACCTTGCGGTCCGCCCTCCCGGTATTGCTATCGCACTTCGAACGATCAGAAGCGCTGGGTGTACTTCATGTACAGGAAGCGACCGACGTCGAAGCCACCGTAGTAGGCGAAGCTCGAGTTCGGCGCCGAGTACTGCAGCGCACCGCGGTGATCGAACACGTTGTTCGCACCCAGGGCGATGGTGGCATCCCACGGAGCCTTCCAGCTGACCTGCACGTCGTGGAAGGTGTTGGAGCCGGTGTGGCGCAGCGGATCCGGCTCACCATTGGCGTAGTGGTTCGGGGCGTCGCACCATGCGTCGTCGATGCAGCTTTCCTTCATGCCCGAGTAGTAACGAGCAGTCCAGTTGACACCGAAGTCACCCAGCTCCCAGTTCACGCCCAGGTTCGAACGGACGCGGAACAGGCCCGGCTCACCAACGCGACCGATGGTGATGTTCTCACCCTTCTTGTTCTGGCCGGCTTCGTCGTACTTGGCCAGGTAGCTGGTCTGCCAGTCGATGCTGAACTTGCCGATCGACAGTTCCGGCAGGCGGTACTTGACACCCAGGTCGTAGCCTTCGGTCTCCATCGAGCCGAGGTTGGCCAGGCCGTAGGTCAGCGCCTCGATATGGCCATCGGCGGCACGGGTGACGCCTTCACAGCGAGCTGCGTTGCCCAGCACGTAGCAGTCACGCAGGATGCGATCAACGCTGTCAGCGATGATCATGTTCTTCAGCTCGTAGCGGTACCAGTCGAGCGAGATGTCCAGGCCCTGCACCCAACGCGGGCTCCAGACCAGGCCAACCGTCTTGCTCTTGGAGGTTTCCGGCTTCAGAGCCGAATTCGAACCGCTGACGAACTGGTCCGGGGTCGCGCACGGGAAGGTGCTGCAAGGCGCGAAGCCCTGGCCGACCTGCACGTAGTTGGCCGGCACGCCGGCCCCGGCGCAGGCAGCATTGCCAGCGACGTTGCCCGGCGAGGTCGAACCGCACGGATCGGTGTAACGCTCGAAGCTCGAGTTGGTGCCGCCGTACAGATCGTCGACGGTCGGCGCGCGGAAGCCTTCGGCGTAGGTACCGCGGACCAGCAGCTCTTCGATCGGGCGCCACACCAGGCCGAACTTCGAGTTGATCGTGTCACCGAAGTTGCTGTAGTCGGAGTAGCGGCTGGCGACGTTGAAGGTCAGTTCCTTGGCAAACGGCAGGTCCGACAGGATCGGCACGTTCAGTTCCAGGTAGAACTCATCCAGCGAGTAGTTGCCCGAGGTGGTGGTCGACGCCAGGCCGGTCGACTGGCCCGACTGACGGAAGGCGTCCGGCACGAAGCGGCCTTCTTCCTTGCGGTGCTCGTAACCCATGGCCACGCCCAGGTCACCGGCCGGCAGCTCGAACAGCGAACCGGACAGGTTGGCGGTGTAGCTGGTGGTCTTGGTCACACCGGTGTCGGTGTAGGTCGGGAACAGGAAGTTCTGCAGATCACGGTCGGCAAGCGAGCCCTGGCCGTTGACGCCATACGGCAGCAGCGGGTTCCACGGACGGCACTGGCTCAGCGGGATCGGCTTGGCAGAAGTACCGCACTGGGCAACACCCTGGCCATTGATGAACGACTGGCCCAGTGCCTGACGCGAGGCGATCAGGCTCATGTCGCCGTAGCCGGTCTTGGTCAGCTCATTGCGGTTCCACAGCGCACCGACGTCCCAATCCCAGGTCTTGCCGGCGAATTCGAAGAAGCCGCTCAGGCTCGGCGCAAAGCGCAGGGTCTTGAGGTCGCTCTTGGTGGTACGCGGCACTTCCCACAGGCGGCGACGGAACTCGACGTCCTGACCGATCGGGTTGAACGCGCTGTCCTTCGACAGCGGGGTACCGAACGACAGCGACTGGTACGGGTAACCCGCGATCTGCTGGTCGGTGGTGCGCTGGTTGTACAGCACGTCAGCATTGAAGGTGATCGAGTCGGCCAGATCGTAGCTGCCGTTGACGTACACGGACTTACGCTCGATGCCGGTCTGCACCATCATCTGCTGGTTGGCATTGGAGTACTCGGCCGGGGTCAGCAGGTGGTAGTCGGCCGCATTCTTCGGGTCACCGCCCGGATTCAGGGTCATCCACTCCGGCTGCGGCTGGCCTGCAGCGCGCGGCTTGCAGTCGCCCCACACGCGCGGGTCGCACCAGGTGCTGTTCTGGCTCAGCGGGCTCCAATCACCGGAGGTGGTGTTCGGGCCCAGGCCGCCGTCGCGGCTGAACCAACGATCCTTCGCCCACACCGGATCCTGCTTGGAGTATTCGGCCGACAGGGTCACGCCGCCACGCTCGCCTTCGGAGCCGAGGGTGAACGAGTAGGTGTTGGTGTCGCCGTCGCCGCGGCCGTACTGGCCGACATAGACGCTGGCTTCAGCACCGTCGAAGCGCTTGCGGGTGATCACATTGACCACGCCAGCGATGGCGTCCGAACCGTAGATGGCGGAGGCGCCATCCTTCAGCACTTCGATGCGCTCGACGGCGGCCATCGGAATCTGGCTCAGATCCTGGTAGCCGGCAGTGGTCGCGCCCAGGCGCTTGCCGTTCATCAGCACCAGGGTGCGCTGCGCGCCCAGGTTGCGCAGGTCGACGTAGTAGCCGCCAACGTTTTCGCCGGAGGACAGCGAGTCCGCACGGGAAATGGCCGGCGAACCTGCCGAGGTCAGGTTCTGCAGGACATCGGCGACGGTGGTGTAGCCCTGCTTTTCCAGGTTCTCACGGCTCAGGGTGAGGACCGGCTGCTGGGTCTCCATCGAGGCGCCGCGGATGCGCGAGCCCGTGATTTCGATGCGATCCAGGGTGGTCGCATCCTTTGCTTCCTGTGCAGAAGCAAAGGCGGGCGTCAGCGCCAACGCAATGCCAGCCGGCAGAAGGCCCAGCCGCACTGCGGGATTACGAACGTTCATCTATCTCTCCAAGGTACGTGTTAGCAGCGTGTTAAAACACCCCAGCACGTTACGATTGCGTTGCAGCGCTGTATTTGCGCGAACCAACCGGAGACTTTGCAGATTGTGGCGGCAGCAAGCCGCCGTTCTCCCTGAAGCGCGATGCGGACTGGCCGTAGCGGGCGCGGAACGCACGCGCGAAGCTGCAGCAGTTGTCGAAGCCACTGGCTGCAGCAACTTCGCCGACCATCATGTCGGTGTCACGCAGCAGGTCGGCAGCGCGCTCAAGGCGCAGCCGCGCCGAAAGCGACTGCGGGCTTTCCTCGTACAGGCTCTGGAAGGTCTTGGAGAGATACCAGCTGGAGAAGTTGGTCAGCTCGGCCAGTTCACCGATGCGCACCACGCGGTGGCTGTTGCCTTCCAGGTACAGGCGGGCGCGCTGCATACGGCCGAACACCTGGCGCTTGCGGCTGCGCGAGCGCCCCGGGCAACGCTGCACGTTGTCGGCCAGCCCACGCTGCAGGCCCGCCAGGTGCAGCAGCAGCGGGCGCAGTGCCTGTGCCGGCTGGCCACTGGCAAGCGCATCGCGCCACAGGCGCAGCGCAACGCGGGCATCGCCACGGTTCATGCGGCCACGCCCGGCATACAGACCGCAATCGGCCATCTCGGCCAGCACGCGCAGCGCTTCGACCGTCAGGTTCAGGCCAACGCACAAGCCGTTGCGACCGGCCTGCACCAGCGGCCGCGACTCCTTCTCGAAGGCGATCCACTCGCCCTGGCGCAAGCGGAAGCGTCCTTCCTTGGCTTCCACCCAGGAGCTGCCGCGCACCTGCATCCACACAGTGAAGCTGCTGCCTGCGGTCTGCAGGCTGCCGAGCCGGGCCACGCCCAGGCAGGTCGGCGCAGCATCGTCGAGCGACCGGTCCAGAGAGACGGTTTGGCCGCGATCGGCCAGCGAGAGTTGACGCATGGGGGCACCACGGATTTGCCTAGTACAGGCCTCCGTTTTGCCAAATCAGGCGGCACCACGTCAGGAAAGTCAGACGAGATCGCCACGAATTCGCGGCGAGGTCGCCACGAAGAAATTACGAAGGCCCATTTCCGTTGAACAACAACAACTTGGAGAACGCCGGAAGCAGCGTCGGCGAGCGCTCGGGCAAACGCATCACACCGATGTCGGCACCGTCGCTGACCGCCATTGCCACGAACAGCGTGCGCCCATCGGCGCCGGCACTCAGCCCGTTGCCGGCACTGAGGCGTTCCGCATCCAGGCAGCGTTCCGGTTCCTCGCGCCCGGCCTGGATCAGCACCAGTGTCGTACCGCAGCGGGTGGACGTACCGAGATAGCCGATCGCACTGTTGCCGGCCACGGTCCAGGCCCGGTACCGCCACCGGCTGGGCTGGTCATCGCTGATCTGCTGCACGCTGCCTGGCGCCAGCGCCGCATCCACCGACCACAGGCCACCTGCCGCCAGGCGGGTGAACAGCACACGCCCGCTGCTGCGATCGAACCGCGCCTGAGACACGCCCTCGATGCTGGCAAGGCGGCGCCAAGGCTGCACGCTTCGATCAAACAGGCTCAGCCGGGTCTGTTGCTGGTCATCGCGCTCGACTACCAGCAGCTGGTCCGGGTTTGCGCCGTACAGTGCCTGCAGCGGCTGCTCCGACGGTACCGGCAACGGCTGGACGCGTTCGTCACGTGGGGCGATCTCATAGACCACCGTGCGTCCGTGTTCGTCGCGCCCGACCACCAGCAACCGCCGGCTGTCGGCCGACCAGTCCGGTGCCTGACGTGCCTCAGGCCGCAATCCTTCGATAGGCCGCAGCGAATCGGGGCGCTCCATGTCCGCCCACCACAGCGCGAAGCTGCCTGAACGATCGGACGTGAACACCAGTTGGCGTCCATCCGGCGCCGCCATCGGCTGCCCATCTCGGCCGCTGGACGCAAACAAGCGCTGCGGGGGTGAACCGCCCTCCATCGGCACCTTGAAGATGCCGAACTGCGCGCGGCGGTGAACGAAGGCCAGCATGCCCGCGCGGCGCGCCGTCGCCGGCCATTGTGCGTCGTCGAGCCCGGCGTCGCGCAGCGTGCGGCTCTCGACGTCCAGGTAGTACAGGCGCACCTCACTGTCGACCCGGCGTCCAAACACGATCGTCCGGCCATCACGCAACCAGGCCCAGCCACGCAGTTCAGCGGCCTCGTTGGTCAGCTGCTCGGGCGTGCCACCCGCGGCCGGCATGCGCCACAGGTCGCCCAGCTGCGGATTGCGCACGAATACCAGCCACTTGCCATCAGGCGAGTAGCGCGGCGCATAGTCGAAGTCATCCTCGGCGACACCGTAGTCCAGCGCCTCCCATTGGCCACTGGCCAGATCAAGCTTGCGGATGCCGCGATGGGCATAGCGCCCCACCATGCTGCCGAACACCAGACCACGGCCGTCCGGCGTCCAGTCGAAACTGAGCAGCTCGGTGCCATCGCACCGTGTGGCCTGGCGCAGGGCACCACCGGTCGCGCTGGCGATCAGCACCTGGCAACCGCCGTTGTTGCTGAACCGCGCGAAGGCGATCTCGCGTCCATCCGGCGACCAGCTCGGGAAGCGATCGACCGAGCCGGCCGGCGGAGCCAGCAGCTGCCGTGCAGGCGCGTTGCCGGAGGTCTGCACCTTGATCGCGCCACCGCCCTGCCCGTCTTCGTTGGCGCCCTCATAGGCCACCAATGAACCATCGGGTGAAAGCGTGGGATAGGTTTCAAAGCCGCTGGTCGCGGTGATCAACCGATAGGGACGCTGCGGGCTGCCGATCACGCGCGTGCCGTTCTCCACGGCCGCGTCCACAGCTGAACTGCTGGCCGGTGCCCGCCGCAGCAGCAGCGCGGTCAGCACCACCACCGTGGCCAGCATCAGCACGCCCAGCACCAGCAGTACGCGCCGGCGGACGTGGCGCCAGCGGCGGCGCGATGCCTGCACGTGTGGCGGCATCATCTCGGCGATGGCCATCGCCGGTTGCATGTCCACGATTTCGTCATCGGCTCCCGCCGGCGGCGCCGGCTCGACATCGTCCAGTACCTGCACCGGCACCAGCAGGCGATAGCCGGTCTTGGCGATGGTCTCGATATAGGCCTGGCCGTTGTCGTCGTCGTTGCTGAACGCCTTGCGCAGCTGGGTGACGGCCTGGGTAAGCACATCATTGGTCGGCAGCGTGTCCGGCCAGACTTCCGCGAACAGTTCATCGCGGGTGACAACACGCCCCGGCTGGCGCAGCAGCACACGCAGCACGCCCAGCGCCTTCGGCGTCAGCCGACGCGGGCGACGCGCACCGACGACCTCGACTTCGCGCGAGGACAGAGTGACAGTGCACTCTCCTATCCGGATCCGATCGAATCCGGGGGGCTGGTTTTCACTGCTGTTCATTTTCCGCTACACAGTAGAGACAGGTCCGGGGCAGCGTTTGCCTTCGATACCCTCCCGTCCTGGGAACAGCAAAAAGCCAGACTCCGCACAAAGCATCGGCGCATACCGCAAAAACAATGAAGCGGGCGAATACTAGCCTATGCGGGTTACCTCGCCTATCGCGTGGTCGACATCCAGGCTCTCTCTCGCCGACGCATTCACATAATCTGCAGCACCATTCGCGCCCTGCGGGGCGCGAAATTTTTATCTGGCGTTCATTTTCACATGCGCCGCAGCATGGTCAATCCAACCAGTCGCGAAACCACCAAAGCTACGTACATCACGCCTGAAAACTGCTCCAGCATGACCAAGGCGCGCGCCTGCGGATGCAGTGGCACAACGTCGCTCAAGCCAACACCCGAGAGCAAACTGAAGCTCAGATAAAGAAGCTCCATCCAGGTGCGCTGCGCGCCACCACCGGTGCCCTGGAAACTGCCCGGATACCATTGCTGGCACACGGCGAAAGCAAACGCGAAGGCCCACGCCAGCAACGTGAATGTCGCACCTGCTGCGAACAGTTCATCGCGGGTGACTTTATGGTCCTGGAGCATGTAGGCGATCAGCGCACCGGCCGTATAGAAGTACAGCAGGCTTTCCAGCAGCTGCGCGGTGGTCAGCAGCGCACTGCGATCCAGCAGTGCGCCGGCCAGCGAGAACACCACCGAAGGAATGGCCAGCAGCAGTGCCAGCCAGGTGCCCAGCGGACTGCGCTGGACCACCCACAGCGCCAGGCCGAGTACCGCCATGCCGAACATGCCCAGTGCCGCACGGCCGCCGGCGGTGTCATCAAGTGCGGGATACAGCAGCACCGCGATCAACTGGGCACCCAGCAGCCAGGCCGAAGGATGGCGGCGGGCAATGGCCAGCCAGCGGGTGGTGATGGCAACGGGCATGGCGTCCTTCCCCAGGGTGATGGGCGGAGGATAGCCGGGAGCGACGTGATGAGCGGTAGTGCCGGCCACTGGCCGGCACTCTCCCCCGGTCCCACGCACGACGGAATGCCGGCCAGCGGCCGGCACTACCCGTTACACGTCAGCCCTGGTGATAGACCTCGGCGCCGGCGGCGCGAAACTCCTTCGACTTCTCCTTCATGCCGGCCTCGGCGTAGTCGCGCACGTCCTGGGTGATCTTCATCGAGCAGAAGTGCGGGCCGCACATCGAGCAGAAGTGCGCCAGCTTGTGCGCATCCTTCGGCAGGGTCTCATCATGGAATTCCTTGGCCTTCTCCGGGTCCAGCCCGAGATGGAACTGGTCTTCCCAGCGGAACTCGAAGCGCGCCTTGCTCAGCGCGTTGTCGCGCACCTGCGCGCCGGGGTGTCCCTTGGCCAGGTCGGCCGCATGCGCGGCGATACGGTAGGCCATGATGCCGTCGCGTACGTCCTGGCGGTTGGGCAAGCCGAGGTGTTCCTTCGGCGTCACGTAGCAGAGCATGGCCGTACCAAACCAGCCGATCATTGCCGCACCGATCGCGCTGGTGATGTGGTCGTAGCCCGGTGCGATGTCGGTGGTCAGAGGGCCCAGCGTATAGAACGGCGCTTCGCCACACTCGCGCAGCTGCTTGTCCATGTTCTCCTTGATCAGCTGCATCGGCACGTGGCCGGGGCCTTCGATCATGGTCTGCACGTCGTGCTTCCAGGCGATCTTCGTCAGTTCGCCAAGCGTCTCCAGCTCACCGAACTGCGCCGCGTCGTTGGCATCTGCGATGCAGCCCGGGCGCAGGCCGTCACCCAGCGAGAAGGTCACGTCATAGGCCTTCATGATCTCGCAGATCTCTTCGAAATGCGTGTAGAGGAAATTCTCCTTGTGGTGCGCCAGGCACCACTTGGCCATGATCGAGCCACCACGGCTGACGATGCCGGTGACCCGCTTGGCGGTGAGCGGCACATAGCGCAGCAGCACGCCGGCGTGGATGGTGAAGTAGTCCACGCCCTGCTCGGCCTGCTCGATCAGTGTGTCGCGGAAGATCTCCCAGGTGAGTGCTTCGGCGCGGCCATCGACCTTCTCAAGCGCCTGGTAGATCGGCACGGTACCGATCGCCACCGGCGAGTTGCGGATGATCCACTCGCGGGTCTCATGGATGTGCTTGCCGGTGGACAGGTCCATCACCGTGTCACCGCCCCAGCGGATCGCCCACACCAGCTTCTCCACCTCGTCGGCAATGCCCGAGGACACGGCGCTGTTGCCGATGTTGGCGTTGATCTTGGTCAGGAAATTGCGGCCGATGATCATCGGCTCGCTTTCCGGATGGTTGATGTTGTTGGGCAGCACCGCACGGCCGCGGGCGATTTCGTCGCGCACGAACTCCGGGGTGATGATCTTCTGGATCGACGCGCCGAACGCCTCGCCCGGGTGCTGCTGCAGGAGGCCGGCATCGCGGATCGCGTCCAGCCGCTGGTTCTCGCGGATGGCGACGAATTCCATTTCCGGCGTGATGATGCCGCGGCGCGCGTAGTGCATCTGGGTGACGTTGGCACCTGCACGCGCACGGCGTGGCAGGCTGCGCGCGGGGAAGCGCACCGCATCGAGCTTCGGGTCATGCTCGCGATCGCGACCGAACGAAGAACTCAGTCCTTCCAGCCGCTCGGTATCACCGCGTTCTTCCACCCAGCCGCGACGCAGTGCCGGCAAACCAGCGGACAGATCGATGCGCACCTCCGGATCGGTGTACGGGCCCGACGTGTCGTAAACGGTCACCGGTGCATTCTCTTCGCCGCCGAACAAGGTCGGCGTGCGGGTCAGCGCGATCTCGCGCATCGGCACCTGCAGATCCGGGCGTGAACCGGGCACGTGGATCTTGCGCGAGCCGGGAATGGGCCGGGTCACGGATTCGGAGAGTTGCTGGGCCTGTTGCTGCAGGGCGGAGAGCTGTGCGTTCATCGGGCATCGTCCAGGAAGGTCAGGGACGAAGCGGCGGCGCACTGCTGCCGCGCCCGGACGGTCCTTGGGCGGAGTCCGGGCATGGCTGCACTGCAAAGCTTCCCTACGCCGGTATGAGCCGGATCAGGTTCCAAGGGACTGTCTCAACCGTGGCCACATGGCCGCGGTACCCCCGCTTCTTGGTGTGCATTAGAGCATAGAACGCACTGCAGCTCCTGGTGGTTCCATCCACGCACGGCGTGGATCTGCTGTTTCTGTATTAACAGAACCGTGACATCGCATTCAGTAACGTGCACGCGCATCGTGCCGCTGCGGCCGGTGTTTCCCCGCCGCCTCCGCGGCCCCTGCCCGGTCTGTGCTGCATGTCGCCGGCCCCTCGCAGCAAGCTCTGCTCGCTCCCCTCAATCCCTTGATCGGAGAAGCTCCTTCATGGTGTTTCGCGTTTCCATCGCACTGGTTCTGCTTCTGGTGCTGCTTGCCGGTGTTGCACCCGGCCCCTTCAATACCGTGGTGCAGTCGGTACTGGCCGATGTCATCCGCAGTGTCGGCTGGCTCTATCTTCTGGTCGTGTTCCTGGCACTGACGTTCCTGATGTACCTGGCATTCGGTCGCTTCGGCAACCTGCGCATCGGCGGTGAAGATGCCGAGCCGGAGTTCTCGCGCGCCAGCTGGATGTCGATGTTGTTCGCCGCCGGCATGGGCATCGGCCTGGTGTTCTGGGGCGCCGCCGAGCCGATTTCCCACTTCACCAAGCCTCCAGAAGGCCTCGCACCGCAGAGCATGGACGCGGCGCGGGCTTCGATGCGCTATGCATTCTTCCACTGGGGCCTGCACCCGTGGGCGATCTACGCGCTGATCGGCCTGGCCATGGCCTGGTTCCAGTTCAACCGCAATGGCCGTGGACTGGTCAGTGACATGCTGCAACCGATCATCGGCCGGCACCATCGCGGCTGGATCGGACGCGTGGTCAACATCGCCGCGGTTGTTGCCACTGCCATTGGCGTGGCCACCACGCTGGGCTTCGGCACCATCCAGATCGCTGCCGGCATGGAACGCGTGTTCGGCCTGCACGCGGGTGTGCCACTGCAGCTGACCATCATCGCCATCGCGTTCGTGCTGTACATGGCGTCCACCGCCAGCGGAGTCGAGCGCGGGGTGAAGTGGCTGTCCAACTTCAACCTTGCGCTGGCCGCGCTTCTTGCGGCCACCGTACTGGTGCTGGGTCCGACCGGATTCATCTTCGATACGTTCACCACCACACTGGGGTCGTACCTCAACCAGCTGGTGACGATGAGCCTGCGCATGTCGCCGTTCTCGGGCAGCACATGGGTGGCGGACTGGACCATCTTCTACTGGGCGTGGTGGATTTCCTGGGCCCCGTTCGTCGGCTCGTTCATCGCGCGCATCTCGCGTGGGCGCAGCGTCCGCGAGTTCGTCATCGGCGTCGTGCTGGCACCCACGGTGCTGGGCTTCTTCTGGTTCGCGGTGTTTGGTGGTACTGCGCTGTGGGCGCAGATCTTCGGCCACGCCGACCTGGTGCAGGCGCTGGGCAATGGCTATGAAACGGTGCTGTTCACCCTGTTTGACAGCATGCCGCTGCCCTTGCTGCTTTCCTGCATCGCACTGGTGCTGCTGATGATCTTCTTCGTGACATCAGCCGATTCGGCGGTGCTGGTGCTGGCCAGCATGTCCACTGACGAGGCAGGCGATCCGCCGTTGAAGCGCAAGCTGGCCTGGGGCATCGCGGTGGCGCTGATCGCAGCGGCGTTGCTGCTGGCCGGTGGCCTGGATGCACTGCAGGGCATGATCACGATTGCGGCGTTGCCATTCGCGCTGCTGATGGTGCTGGTGATGGTGTCGCTGTACCGGGTGCTGGACCAGGAGTACACGCGGGAGCGGCGGCAGGCACAGCGCCAGCGGCACATGATCGATGCGTGGATCGCACGGGAGATGGCGGCGCAGGAGGAGACCCAGGCGGAGGCGGCGCGCGCGCACGATCAGGATTGAGGGTGTTTTGCAGCCTGCGGCTGCACCGCTTTTTCAAGCAAGTGCAAATTCAAAAGCCAGGGCAGCTCTGGGTTTCTGCTGGTTGGGCGGGGCGGTGTGGGTAGGCAGGACACGCCGTAAACCCGTCCTGAAGTGACCCCCGAGACTTGGACGGGGTCAGGCGGCCGATTGGGCCTGCTCCCG